>JALRFZ010000539.1 GCA_023253615.1 Verrucomicrobiales bacterium
CAGGCGAGCACCGCGAGCACGACCGGAGCACCGGCGACGATTCCCTTGCCGACGGGAGTCAGCGTCTGCCAATACCCGGGCACTCCCCCCGGAGCCGCGCCCCGGGCCGGTGCTTTCCGCCTTTCCGCGGCCGGAACGACCGCCCGTGTCGTGGGTCGGGCCGGACCCGTGAGATTGCCCCGGATCGATCCCGTCGCGGCGGAAGGCAGGATGGGTTGTCGGGCACCGGTGACCGGTCCCGTCGCCCTGCGGGTCGCCGGGATGGGGCCGCTCGAGGTCTGCAGCACGCGCGAGCCCGGCACCGGATCGATCGGCGGACCGACCGGGCCGCTCGGCGGAGGTGGCCCCACCGGCCCCGTCACCGCCGTACCGACGGCCCGGGCAAAGGGAATGTCGTTATCTTCCACCGCCAATCCCGCGACGGGCACGTAGGGGATGCCCTTCAGGGCCTCCTGGAATTGTCTCAGTGCCTCCCGTGCGTCCCGCGGACGATCCTCCGGTTCGCGGGAAATCAGCCGCATGATCCAGTCGGCCACCAGCGGGGGCACATCGGTGCGACGCTCGCCGATGTGCTGGCAGCGGTGCTTGATGTGATTCATCGACGTCTCCGCCGGATTGCCCCCGGTGAACGGCGACTCCTGCACCAGCATGTAACAGAAGACGCAACCGAGCGAATACAGATCGGTGCGCTGGTCGAGCGGACGCAGTTCGAGCTGCTCCGGTGCGATGAAATCGATCGAACCGAGGAAAGACCCACGCTGATCGAGCGTTTGCAACGAAGGCTGCTGGCTGAATTTCGCGAGACCAAAATCGAGCAACTTCACGAGGAAACGGCCCGATGCCGTCACCGTCAGCATGATGTTGCCCGGCTTGATATCGCGATGCAGGAGGTTCAAATCACCCGCCGCGACGAGCGGCTCGAGGCACTGCCCCGCGACATCGCGGAAATCCTCCCAAGAGAGCGCTCCCGATTTCATGATGCTGTGGAGATCCTCACCCTCGACCAGCTCCATCACCACGAACGGCCCCTCGGCATCCTCCTCGAAGGCGAAGACCGTCACCACATTCGCATGGGAAAAACGCGCCAGAGCCGCGGCCTCGCGGGCGAGTGACTCGCCGGCGGTCTCGTTGAGATTCGTCTCCTCGATGGGCAGCAGTCGTTTCAAGGCCACCTCGCGTCCCATCACGGTGTCATAGGCACGGTAGACCGCGCTCATGCCCCCTCTGCCGATCCTGCCGCGTACTTGGTAGCGTTCTGACATGTTCCAAATCGAATCACGGATCCCGGTGCTCGCCAACGTTGTCCGCACTTGAGACTTGATTGTCCTACATTTCCCGGCCATATCCAAGGAAATCGCCCCGTCTCGCGTAGATGCGGCGATCCTCACCTCCTCCCCCGTTTTTGCATGACGCTCTCCGCCTCCCCCACCTCTCCGCCCCTCTTGGCCGCGATCGAGGCTGGTGGCACCAAATACGTCTGCGCCGTCGCCACCGATCCGGCCCGTCCGCTCCTCGAGACCCGTTTCCCCACCGGCGACCCTCATGAGACCGCGGCCCGGGCCGTCGCCTTTTTTCAGGAAGCGAGCGCCCTGCATGGTCCCATCGCCTCGCTCGGGATCGGCACCTTCGGCCCTGCGCGGCTCGATCGGGCGGCCTCCGATTACGGCAACATCCTCACCACCCCGAAAGCCGGATGGTCGCACTTTCCCCTCGTCGCGGAATTGAAGCGGGCACTCGGCGGAGATCTGCCCGTCGCTTTCGAGACCGATGTGAATGCCGCCGCTGTCGGCGAAGCCCGACACGGCGCCGCCCGCGGGGTGCGCCGGGTCGCCTATCTCACCATCGGCACCGGCATCGGCGGCGGCTTCCTCGATGACGGGCGCCTGCTGCACGGACGCATGCACCCCGAGATCGGCCACCTCATTGTCCCGGATCTCGACGCGGCCTATGGAAAAGCGACCCAGGTCTGCCCGTTCCATGGCAGTTGCCTCGAAGGCCGGGCGAGTGGTCCCGCCATCGAAAAGCGCTGGGGCAAGCCGGGCCACGAGCTGCCGGACGACCATCCCGCCTGGGAGCTGGAGGCCGCGTATCTCGCCCTCGGCTGCCTGAATCTCACCGCCGCGTGGTCGCCGGACATGCTCCTCCTCGGCGGAGGCGTCTCGCAAAAATCAGGACTGATCGAGCGCGTCCGCGCCGAACTCGAGCGCCTCGCCGGCGGCTATTGGGACCTGCCCCCGATGGACGAATACTTGAAACTACCCGCGCTCGACCAACAGGCCGGCATCGTCGGATCGCTCGTCCTCGCGCGGGAGGCTCTCGCCTGAGCCCCTCGATCAGCCGCAGAAATCGCCGATGTCCTTGAGGCGTCCGAAGACGATGAGACGATCGCCTTCCTCCAGCCGGAAGTCGGGCCCCGGGGTGCCCGTGACGCGGTAATTCTCCTCGCCCGATTCGACGGAGGCCGCCTTGTCGAGGGGACGGCGCACCGTCACGAGATTCAGACCGTGTCGTTTGCGCAGCTCGATTTCGGCCAGGGTTTTTCCCGCCAATCCTTCCGGCAATTCCATCTCCACGATGCCGTGATCCCCGTCGATGCCGAAATAGCGCCGCACCGATTCGTGTGTCACCTGACGGGCGAAGTAGGCCGCGGCGAGACTCTCCGCGTGGATCTTTCCCGTCACTCCCATGAGATCGAGGAGATGCTCGTGCACTTCGTTGATGACACGGGTGTAGACTTTCGGCACCTTCAGTTTCTGGCAGTGCGAGGTGATCATCAGGCTCGCTTCGAAGCCCTCGCCCACCGCGACGATGACCGTATCCATCGACGCGACACCCAGTTGTTCCAATGCCACCGCATCGGTCCCGTCGGCGATCGCGGCCATCGCCACGAGGTCGCGCACCTCGCGGATGTGGGCCTCGTCGGTATCGATGGCGAGCACCTCGTGTCCGGATTCGGCGAGCTCGCGGGCGAGGGCCGAACCGAAGAATCCCAGTCCGATGACGGCGAATTTCATGGTTTTGTCAGGGTAATGTCGGGTTGAAAAGTTCAGTTCAGCGGCAGGCGCGCGTCGGGCAGCTCGTAGCGGCGCGCCGGGGCCTGTCCGGCCAGGGTGAAGACGAGGGTCAGGAGCCCCACCCGGCCCGCGAACATGCTCGCGATGATGACGCCCTTGGAAAAATCGCCCAGTTCCATGGTGAACCCGCGCGAAAGACCGACCGTGGCAAAGGCGCTGAAACACTCGAAGACCACGTCGGCGGGTGCGGCGCCGGGGTTGCCCCAGCTCACCAGCAGGATCGTGAGCGTCACCCACAGCACCGAGAGGACGATCGTCGCGGTCGAGCGCTCCACCACGTCGCGGGCGATGCGGCGCCCGTGGAGGTGGAGGGACTCGTGCCCGCGCACGAGACGCCAGAGCTCGCCGAGGGCGATGGCGAACGTCGTCGTTTTCACCCCGCCCGCCGTTCCGCC
>JALRFZ010000596.1 GCA_023253615.1 Verrucomicrobiales bacterium
TGAACAGCGCGATGTTTTGGGGTGGCATGTTCGGTTTTTGAGCCCGGACCGCGAATGGGCGCACTCCCAGCAAGACGTCACCAGGGAGACTGCGCCTCCTGCCACCGGCTATTTGGATAAGAGCTGCTTGTAGAGGGTGCGGGCGGGCGGGACGTGTCCGCTCTCGCTCTCACGGAAGAGGCGCAGGGTGCGCGCGGCGAGCTCGGAATCCTGACATTGAAACAAAAGCCGCGAGGGACGCAGGGGATCGCCGGTGGCGGAAAAGCGGCCGAAGAGCAGATCAAGGCGTCCCTTTTCCCGCCGCGTCCCGGCGAGGAGGGTGAGGACGAAGGCGTCGCGGGCGAAGCGGGCGTCGTTGTCGGGCACGCCGAGCAGCTTGCGAGCGGTGTCGGGCAGGAAGGCGTGGCCGACGAGCGACTCGGGCACGGCGTGGTCGTTCATGCCGGTGACGAGGAGGTGCGGGGCGTCCTCCCAGATCAGCTCGAGCCAACCCTGCAGATCGAGATCGCGGGGACCGCGCTCGAGGTTCACGCGGCACTCGCCGAGGGAGGAGAGGAGCAGGTAAAAACGATCATCCGCTCCGGGCTTTTTGGGAAAGGCGGGCGCGGCGGCGGCGAGGTCGCTCTCGAGGCCGTGGATCGCGGCGGCCACCTCGGCGAAGACGGCCGTCTCGGGATCGTGCGGAGAAAGGCGCTTTTCGGCGAAGACGCCGGAGAGGAAGGCGCAGAGCTCCTCGGTGAAGTCGCCCTTGCGGAGACGGATGAGAAAGGCGCGGGTGCCTTCGAGGACGGCGGCGAGCGTGGTGGCTTTGTCAGGGCGACGGGAGAGGGCATCGAGGGCGTCGTCGAGGCCGCCGGGGAAATGATCGACGGCGAGGGCGTCGGAGTCCTTGAGCAGCCAACCGGGGCGGAGGCTTTCGCGGCAGGACTCGGGCAGCATCGCGGCGGCGAAGCCGGGGCAGCGGAGCAGTTGGCGGAGGGTTTCGTAGCGTTCGCCGGTGAAGAGATCAGCGAGGAGGCGCAGGAGATGGACGATGCCCTCGCGCGCGACAGCGCGTCCGGCGGGATCGTAGGTGGCGATGCCGTGGGCGGCGAAGCGATGCTCGAGGGTCGGGGCGAGGGCGGGATCGGGCAGGCCGATCGCGGCGCAGGCGGCGGGATCTTCGTAGAGCGCGAGCAGTTCGCGACAGCGGTCGGCTTGGGCGAGGGGATGGGCGCAGGGATGGAGGGTGTTCGCGGGATCGGTGAAGGAGATTTCGCGCTCGAGCCAAGCCTCGGGCAAGGGCCGGCCGAAGAGGTCGAAGGCGGAGGCTTCGTTCGCCGGTGCGGGGACGAGCACCGTGACGGGGATCGCCGCGGCGTGATGCGTGAGCGCGGCGATGGCGAGCGGCCGCAGATCGGGCACGCCGGCGACGACCAGATGGCGGATGCCATCGGGCAGGGCGCCGGAGTGGGCGGCCTCGAGCGAAGCGAGTCCCGGATCGCGGAAACCGCCCGCATCGATCAAGGTGACGGCGGCGGCTTCGAGGCTGGCGAGTTCCTGCCAGCGGGCGGTCTCGATGTCGGATTCGGCGAGCTTTTCCGCGGCGCGGGCGAAATCGAGTCCTGATTCGATGAGGAGATCGCGCACGTCGAGAAATTCACCCGCATGCCGGTCGGCCCAGGCGAGGTGTCGCTCGACCGGCTCGACGGGAAAGAGCCGGCGAAAGGCGTTGGTGGGCAGTCGCAGAAGGAGGGCGCTCCAGAGCAGCCGGGCGGTCTGAGGCGAAGCGACCGGCGTGGTCGTGGCGGCGAGACGGGCCGGGGAGAAAAGGTAATTCGGAGTGACAACGAGCGGCGGCAACACCGCGGCCTCGCGCGAGGCGGCATGGCGGGCGAGGCCCTCGCGCAGGCGGCGACCGGCCTGGCGGGTGGGGACGACGACGAGGTGATCGGAGAGATCGAGCATGCCGCTGCCGTCCCATTGACGCGCCAGCCATGCTACCGTGGTTTCGAGCACGGGCGCACGCCAGTCGAGGAAGATGCGGGGGTCGCGGGTCATGTCAGATGTCAGATGTCAGATGTCAGAAGGGGAATTCGTCATTCGTCATTTCTCCCCGTCCTTTCCAGAATTCTTCTTCGAGCAAATCGTGCCGGGCGATGTGGCGGCGGTAGAATTTCAGGGTGAGCTCTTCTTTTTCTGCTTCGGTGAGGCGCCAATCGAGGTCGCTTTCGCGGAGGCGTTCGACAAGGCGGGAGAGGGCGATGGCAAGGGTGACGGAGATGTTGAAGCTCTCGGTAAAGCCATGCATGGGCAGACGCAAGGTGCGCTCGGCGGCTCCGAAGAGGCGGTCGGTGAGCCCTTTGTGTTCGCTGCCGAAAAGCAGGGCGATGGGTTGATCGATGGGCAGGGTCGCGGTGGTGTCGCCTTCGACGTTGGGCGAGGTCGCGACGAGGCAATAGCCGCGCGCTTTCAGGGTCTCGAGAGCGGACTCGGGCTGGTGGTAACGATGGATCGTGAGCCATTTGTTGCTGCCGAGGGCCACGTCGTTGTCGGGCTCGAAGGGGTGGCGTCGCTCGACGACGTGGACATCCTGCAGGCCGAAGCAGTCGCAACTGCGCAGGCAGGCGGCGGCGTTGTGGGGTTGGTTGATGTCCTCGAGCAGCACGGTGATGTGGCGGGTCCGTTCGGCGAGGACGGCGCGGATCTTGTCGCGCTTGTGTTCGGTGAGATGGCTCCCGAGATGCTCGATCAGTTCCCGCCGGGTGGTCATTGTCTCAGTTCTCCCACTTCGGCCGTTTCACGCCGACGTAGGCGATGAAAAGTCCGATCGCGACGTGCAGTCCGAGCACGGCAAAACACAGCCACATCGGGCCGAGCCAGGTGTCGGTGACTTCCTTGATGTAGCGGTAGTAATCGCGCTCCATCCCGTCCATGATGCCGGCCCAGCTCCAGTAGGCGGAGATGAAGGGGCGAGTCAGCCAACCGGCCCATTCGGGCAGGGCGAGGACGGCACCGGAGAGCGGGAGCTGGAAGCCGACGAGGTAGATGGAAAGGAGCGAGGCCTGGTCGGCGGTCTTCGCGAGCGAAGAGATGCCGAGGCAGATCGCGGTCATGCCGCCGTTGACAAGGAGCAGCAGGAGGAAATGCGGCAACATCGTCTGAGAGGGGATCTCGGAGATGCTCTGAACGAAGATCGTCATCCACGCGGACTGCATGAGCACGAGCACGGAGAGGAAAGCGACCTTGCTCGCGACGTAGACGCCGGGACGCACCCCGCCGAGTTTCTCCTTTTCAAAAATGAAGCGTTCGCCGGCGATCTCGCGGGCGGAGTTGTTCGACCCCATCAGCGTCAGCAGGATGACTTGGAACATGACGAGCCCCGAGACGATGCCGCCGAGATTCAGGTTGAAGGTGAGCACTTCGCGCTCGGCATTGTAGGCCTCGAGACTGTCGGGGCGGGCTTCGGAGAGGCGCTGCACCTGCTCGACGCCTTCCAGCTCGAAGATGACGACGAGCATGGGGAAGATCACGAGGATGGCGAGCTGCAGATACAGTTGCCCTTTGTCGCGGAAGAAGATCTTCCAACGGCGGAAGAAGAGGGCGAAGAATTGCGTGATGGCTCCGGGGGTGGCGGCGGAGACGGAGGTCTCGGGGGCGCTCACCGTTTTCTGCGGCATGGTCGCGTAGTAGGCCTCGCGGTGCTTCGCCCAGCTCTCGGCCCATTCGCCGGTCTTGCGTTTGGCGATGCGCTGGTAGATGTCCTCGGCTTTTTCGACGCTGAAATAATGCTCGAGCGCACGCGGCGGTCCGTGATAGACGATGCGTCCGGCATCGAGGACGAGGACGGAGTCGTAGAGGTCGAGATTCGCGAGGCTGTGGGTGACGTTCACGACGAGGCGGTGCTCGTTGCGGCTGAGCTGGTGCATCAGCTCGACGATCTCGTGTTCGCTCTTCGGATCGAGACCGCTCGTGACCTCGTCGCAAAGCAGGAGAACGGGATCGGTGACGAGCTCGAGGGCGAGGGAAAGGCGGCGTCGCTGGCCCCCGGAGAGCACCTTCACGGGCCGGTCGCGTAGGGCGGCGAGGCCGGTCGAGGCGAGGACCTGGTCGACGAGGTCATGGAAGGCCTGCCTGCTCGCGGTGTTGGCACGGAGGCGCACGGCCGACTCGATGTTTTCCTCCACGGTGAGGGCCTCGTAGGCGATGGAAAACTGCGGGACGTAACCGATCTCGGAGGCTTCGAGATCGTCCTCCTCGGAGAGATTGCGGCCGTTCCAGAAAATGCTGCCGGAGGTTTCCTGGTTGATCCCGGCGATCAGCTTCAGCAGGGTCGATTTGCCACAGCCCGAAGGCCCGACGATCGCCATGAAGTGGCCGGTGGGGACGCGGAGGTCGATTTGATCGAGGAGGGCGACCTCGTCGTTGCCCTTTTGGATCGCGAAGCGGATGTCTTTGAGTTCGAGCACGGGGAAGTTTTACGGGAGACGCGGCGGTGGTGCAATCACGGAATACGGGGAGAAGGGCGAGCTTTTCCCTTTACCTCCCCCGGCATCGTGGCGTTTCTTTGCGGCATGTCCGCGAAACCCCGGAAGAAGTCGAAGGGCTCCTTCAATCCCCTCAAGATCGTCCTCATCGGTGGAGGCGTGCTCCTCGCCCTCCTCGTCGTGGGTTTGCTCATCGCCAAGTCGATGCTGAACGGCTGGCTGCGTGGCGAGGGCTTCCGCGATTGGCTCGCGGGACGGGCCGCCGAGGTGCTGCGATCCGAGGTGACGCTCGGCGATCTGGAATGGAGCGGCTCGGAGGTCTATTCGAAACGTTTTGAAGCGCGCGGCCGCGAGCAGGCGGGCTTCGCGGAGATGACGCTCGATGGTGTGCGGGCGCGGGCCGGCGGGATCGTGGACAAGGCGGTGCAGGTGACGGGCGTGTCGGTGAATCGCCTCGATCTGAGATTTTCCCCGAAACGTCTGCCAACGGCCCCGGCGGAGACGGCTCCCGCTCCTTCCGCCGCGGCGACGGCCGGGCCAGGTGTGCCCGAGTGGCTCGCGGATTATCTGCCGAACCGTGTCGAGATCGATGAAATCGAGATCGCCTCGACCCGCGTCTCGGTGGAAAAGGCGGAGGGCGAAGTCTTCCTCCTCAGCGGGCCTAGGGCGATCCTGCAGCCCGATTTTCAGACGGGATTCTGGTCGATCGAGGGGAAGGGGGGCAAGGTCAGCCTGCCGAACCAGCCCGAGATCGCTCTCAAGGACCTCGCCTTGCGATGGAAGGGGGAGGACCTGTTTGTCGATCGTTGCGCCCTCGGCGTTTTCAAGGAGGGGCATGTCGATGGAAAGGGCGAGATCGGATTCGAGGGCCCGGGGCGATTTGATCTCGAGCTCGATCTTTCCGCGATCGACGTGGATGAGCTCGTCGAAGGTGAATGGCGCGACCGGCTCACCGGCACGATCCATGGACCGGTGCGGATCACGGGGGCACCCGGAGCGCTGGTCTACGAGGGCACGATGAATCTTGGCGAGGGAGTGATCGAGGCGATGCCGGTGCTGAAGCGCATCGCCCAATACACGCGCTCCGAGCGTTTCGAGCGGCTCGTCCTGAATCAGGCGAAGACGGATTTCAAACGGGAGGGGGACCGCCTCGAACTGCGGAACCTCGTGCTGCAATCCGACGGACTCGTGCGCGTCGAGGGGCAGGCCGATCTTGTCGGCGATCAGCTTTCCGGAGACTTCCGGGTCGGCGTCACGCCCGGGACGATGCGCTGGATCCCGGGGGCCGAACGGCTCGTTTTCACGGAAGACCTCGAGGGTTTCCTCTGGGCGCCGATGAAATTGACCGGCACCCTCGCCGAACCCCGCGAGGATCTCAGCGCCCGGCTCATCGCTGCGGCGGGCGAGGCCCTCATCGGGGATCTTCCGGGCGGAGTCCTTGATGCGGCCGGGGAATTGTTGAAAGGGGAGGGTGGTGCGCCGGCGTCGGGCGACCTCCTCGACCAAGGGAAAAAAGTGATCGATCTCCTCTCTCCTTTTTTGAAGGCTCCCTGAAGGAACCGGAGAGGGGGCGCGACCGTCCTTTGCGGTCGATGGCACAAGGCTGGCGGGAGCTTGTGAAATTTTTCACAAATTCGCCTTGCGCGTCCTCCGCCCGTGTTTAGGATGGTCGCCTCGCCCGGAGATGGTCCATCGCCGGGGCGTCTTCGATGTGTCCCCCCACATCCCACCACGATGGCACTTTCCTTTTCCATGGTCTCCATTGAATCCGCTCTCCCGATGCTGGCAGCCGGGGGGATTGGCGCGCCGACCCTTCCCGATCTGGGGTGGTTCACGAACTCGATCTTCGTGGCGATCGTCGTGACCGTCGCCATCCTTCTCTTCACCCGCATGGCCACCAAGCGGATGGAACTGATCCCGGGCGGAAAACAGAATTTCGTCGAATTCCTCATCGAATTCCTCTACGGCCAGGTCGAGGGCATCGTCGGCAAACATGTCGCGCCGCGGGCTTTTCCGCTTCTCGCCACGATCTTCATCTTCGTGCTCGTCTCGAACTGGTTCGGTCTGATCCCCGGGGTGGGAACGATCGGTTTCGGTGAAAAGACCGCGGCCTTGTCCGTGGACTCCTCCTTCAAGGACGCCGATGGGAATTACACCTTCGTCCCTCTGCTGCGCCCCTCGACCGCCGACCTCAACATGACGCTCGCGCTCGCGGTCGTGTTCATGTGCGTGTGGCTCTATCTTTCGATCTCCGAGTTGGGCTTGTGGGGCACGATCGTCCACATTTTCGGACCCAAGGGTGGGGT
This sequence comes from Verrucomicrobiales bacterium, assembly GCA_023253615.1. Taxonomy (GTDB): domain Bacteria; phylum Verrucomicrobiota; class Verrucomicrobiia; order Verrucomicrobiales; family DEV007; genus Arctic95D-9. The sequence goes on from JALRFZ010000596.1 coordinate 6,773, forward strand.
GCAGGGCGCGTTGAAATGGGGTTTGATGATCGTCTTCTTCGTCGTCGGAATCATCGAGGTGGTCTCGATCATGTTCCGGCCGATGTCGTTGTCGTTGCGACTCCTTGGAAACATCTACGCGGGGGAAACCCTGCTCCACACCATGGGTGGACTGGGTGAAGCGCTCGGTTTCCCGGGTTGGCTTGCCAAGATCTCCTCCGTGATCTTCCCGCTGCCCTTCTATTTCATGGAGATTCTCGTCGGTGCCCTCCAGGCGACCGTGTTCTCCCTCCTTTGTGCCGTCTACATCAAGTTGTCCACCACCCACGAGGGAGAGGAGCATCACTGAGAAAGGCTTTTGAATTTGCCGTCGTGACCATGCCGCAGAGCGTGGGCGCCGGTAGTAACACCCCAAATCGAAAACAGCTATGATCAACATCGTCAACACCCTCGCCGCCGCCGCTGAAGGCGCCGCCGCCAGTGCCTTCAACGGAAACTTCGCCCTTGCCATCGCCGGTGCCGGCGCTGCCATCGCGATCGGTCTCATCGGCATGGCCTCCGCCCAAGCCGTCGGCCGCAACCCCAGCGCCTTCGGTAACATCCTCACCATCGGCATCATCGGCATGGCCCTTGCCGAGGCTATCGCGATTTACGCGCTGATCATGGCGCTCCGCTGATTCTCCTTTTCCGATCGGTTCGCGGTCCGGATGGGCCGCGAACCCTTCGAATCAGCTCCTTTCCTTCCCTATTTTTTCCAACCTTCCCTTCCACGACGATGGCTAGCATCCTTGAAACCTTTGGCCTTGATTGGGCGAAGTTCCTTTCGCAAGTGATCATCGTTCTGATCGTTTACGGAATCCTCTCGAAGTTCGCGTTCGGTCCCGTGCTCGCCATGCTGGATGCCCGCCGCCGCCGCATCGCCGAAGGGGAGTCCAATCTCGAAACGATCAAGGCCGAGATGGGCCGCGCCGAAGAGAAGGTGTGCGGGATGCTCGCCCAGGCCAACGCCGACGCCGAGCGCCTCATCGCCGAAGCCCGCGACAGTGCCGAAGCGGTGCGCAGCCAGAAGACGCAAGAGGCGGTCAAAGAGGCCCAGCAGATCCTCGAGAAAGCCCGCGAGGCTTCCCGTCTTGAGCACGAGAGCGCGATGAACGAACTGAAGCGCGATTTCGGACGCCTCGTCATCGACGCCACCTCCAAGGTGACTGGCAAGGTTCTCGACGACAAGGATCAGAAACGCATCAACGACGAAGCGGTCGGCCAGGTGGCTCTCTGATCCGATCTTCGTTACCCCAAATTTCCGCCCTGATGAAATCCCGGAAAGAAGCCCTCCGCATCGCCAAGAAGATCTTCGCCGGCTGCCTCAAGGATGGCCAACTCGATGAGTCGTCGGTGCGCAAAGTGGTGGCGAAACTTTCCGAAACCAAACCCCGGGGTTATCAGGAGGTCGCTGATGCTTATTTGCGGCTCGTGAGACTCGAGGTGGAAAAGAACCGGGCCATCGTGCAGAGCGCCGTTGCCCTTGATGAGCCCACCAAGACTGGTCTCGTCGCCGATTTGAAGAAGAAATACGGACCTCAGATTCAACCTGAGTTCTCCGTGGATCCCGGTCTCCTCGGGGGAATGAAAATCCGCGTCGGTAGCGACGTGTGGGATGGCAGCGTGAAAAACCGCCTCGAACGCCTTTCTGAACAATTTAACTGACCAAACAAGACTCCAACGATTCACCTGACGCCACGTCATGAGCAATATTCTCCAGGAACTGGAATCCGAAATCGCCGCCCTCAAGACCTCCGTGTCCAAATCGAACGTGGGCATTGTCCGCGAAATCGGTGACGGCGTCGCCAAGGTCGAAGGACTCAGCGATGTCATGCTGAACGAAATGATCGAGTTCCCGGGTGGTCTCTACGGCCTCGCCCTCAACCTCGAGGAAACGGAGGTCGGATGTATTCTTCTCGGAGACGGTCTCAATGTGAGGGAAGGAGACGAAGTCAAGTCGACCGGCAAACTGCTTTCCGTCCCCGTGGGACGTGAAATGCTCGGCCGAGTCGTGGATTCCCTCGGGCAGCCTGTCGATGGCAAGGGCGAGATCAAGACCTCCGCGACTTACCCGGTCGAAAAAATCGCTCCTGGCATCATTCCCCGGCAATCCGTCAGTGTGCCCGTGCAGACCGGCATTCTCGCGATCGACGCGATGATCCCGATCGGCCGTGGCCAGCGCGAGTTGATCATCGGCGACCGATCCACCGGCAAAACGACCGTCGCGGTCGACACCATCATTTCACAGGCCCGCCAGAACCGCGCCGCGGAAGAAGGCACGCTGAAGAACCACAAGCCTTTGTATTGCATTTACGTCGTGATCGGCCAGAAGCTCGCGAACGTTGCCCGCACCATCGCGACCCTCGAAGCCGAGGGGGCCATGGACTACACCTGCGTCGTCGTCGCTTCGGCCTCCGATTCCGCCACCAACCAATACCTTGCTCCCTACGCCGGTGCCGCAATCGGCGAGTGGTTCATGGATAACGGGATGGACGCCCTCATCGTCTATGATGACCTTTCCAAGCATGCCGTGGCCTACCGCCAGGTGTCGCTCGTCCTTCGCCGCCCTTCCGGTCGTGAGGCTTACCCCGGTGACGTGTTCTACCTCCACAGCCGTCTCCTCGAGCGCGCCGCTCGTCTCAGCGAGGCGAATGGCGGTGGTTCGCTGACGGCGTTGCCCATCATCGAGACGCAGGCCGGTGACGTATCGGCCTACATCCCGACGAACGTGATTTCCATCACCGATGGTCAGATCTACCTCGAGACGGACCTTTTCTACCAAGGTATCCGTC
>JALRFZ010000715.1 GCA_023253615.1 Verrucomicrobiales bacterium
CGAAACGCCGGACCGGTGCGCGCCGGATGCGGGGGGCGGACTGGGGCGAACTGCGCGTGCTGCGCGATCTGCGGAAGGATGTCTTCGACGGTTGATTGAAGGGCCCCCGCTCCGCGCTGCCCCACCCCGTTTCCGGAGGATTACCCTGCCACCTCCGCGGCAACGGAGCGTGGCGTCAGAAATTCAATGAGGAGCCCCGCCCCCCAATCCACCTCACCCCAGTGATCCAGATCGAACTCCAGAATGGCGGTGGCCAGCGTCGGGAAATCCTCCAAGCCCGGAGCTTCGCAAAGAAGATTGACGGCCTCGTGCATTCCGGGGTTGTGCCCGAAAATCAAAACCACCTCCTTGGATTCATCGAGTCCCTGGACCGTCCTGAGGATCGTGCCGGGACTTGCCAGATAGAGAGCGGGAATCTGCTGGATCGAGTCTTCGGGAAACGAAAGGTGACGGGCGACGAGGGAGGCGGTGGTCGCCGCCCTGACGGCACTACTGGTAACGATCCCATCCGGCTTCACGCCCCGCCGTTCGAGGGCGGCGGCCATGCGGGGCGCATCGCGGAGTCCCCGCTCGTTGAGAACCCGGTCGTGATCGGAGAGCCCGGGAAGGTCCCAATCGGATTTGCCATGACGGACAAGGAGGAGCTGTTTCATTCGAACGGAAATGGGGTGGCGGTTGTCGCAAGGTCCGACAGGAGGCCCGCCTCGTCTGCGCCAATGCAGACACCTTGACAGATGCTCCGCTCCTGACCAACCTTAAATCGCCGCTTCCAACCGAAAACCACCATGATCCGTCCTGCCATCGCCTTTGCCGCCACCCTCGCCAGCCTCGCTCTTCCGATTTCCGCCGGGGCGGACAATTGGCCGAACTGGAGGGGGCCTTTCTTCAACGGCTCGTCCGAGGAGAAGGGCTTTCCCGCGGTTTTTTCGAAGACCGACGGAGTGGCTTGGAAAACCGAGCTTCCCGGAGAGGGCGCCTCGACCCCGGTCGTCTGGGATGACGCGGTATTTCTCACCTCGGCCGATCCCTCCGCCGATGCGATCGTGGCGATGCGGATCAGCGCGAAAACGGGCGAGATCGTCTGGAAGGCGGAATTGGGCAAGGGCGTACGGATCGACGAGCGCAGCACCTATGCGGGCAGTTCGGCCGTCACCGACGGCAAAACGGTCTGGTTCTTCAGCGGCAATGGCGATCTTGCCGCCTATGATTTCGACGGGAAACGCCTCTGGCACCGCAACATCGAGGATGACTACGGCGACTTCGCCTTCCAGTGGACTTTTTCAAGTTCGCCCCAGCTCTACGATGGCTTGCTCTACCTGCAGGTGCTCCAGCGCGACACTCCGGTGAACGGAAGGGGGCGCACCGACGGTCCGATCGAATCCTACCTTCTGGCGATGGATCCGGCCACGGGCGAGACAAAATGGAAACATCTCCGTGAAAACGAGGCCGTGCAGGAATCGAAAGAGGCCTTTTCCACGCCCATCCCGATCCTCCACGAGGGGCGTCCCGAGCTCGTCATCTCGGGCGGCGACTGTCTCACGGGCCACGATCCCGCGACGGGCAAGGAGTTGTGGCGCTGGGGCACCTACAATCCGGAAAAAATCGGCCACTGGCGCCTCGTTCCCTCGCCCGTCTACGGTGCCGGCACGATCCTGGTCTGCGGCCCCAAAGGCGAGCCGGTCTACGCGGTCGCCGCTGGCGGAAACGGCAACCTTCTCGGCGCGGCGAAACGCTGGGTGACGGAAGGCAAGGAAGCGACCACGGATGTACCGACACCGCTTTTCTACGACGGCTACTTCTACATCCTGAACGACCGCAACAAGTTCCTCACCTGCGTCCACCCGGTCTCCGGCCAGGTGGTCTGGAGCAAGCCCATCGATGCGAAGACGAAACTCGAGGCTTCGCCCACGGGAGTCGATGGCAAGATCTACGTGATGAGCCACCTCGGCGAAGTGTTTGTTTTCAGCGCGGGGCCTGACGGCGGAGAGGTGTTGAACGCGACGGTTTTCGGGGAATCCCAGAGCGTCAACATCCGCGCCTCGATCGTACCCGCGAACGGCACGCTCTACATCCGAACGGACAACCTGCTCTACGCGGTGCGGAAGTAAGCGCCGCACTTGTCGCGCATCCGCCGCATCGATTCCTCGTCGCTGTATTGGCCGAGCCTGTCGAGCGGCACCCAGGCGAGATCGTGGGATTCCTCCGAGACGACGTAGTCGCCTGACCCGGCGTCGCGGAGGAGAAACCGGACGTCGTAATGCCAATGCTCCGGGTCCGCTCCACGGGCGGGGATGGGGTGGATGTCGAGATCGAAAATCTCCATCAAGACCGGCTCGAGCGATCCGAGGCCGGTCTCTTCGAGTCCCTCGCGGAGAGCCACGGCGAGCACGTCGGGATCGCCATCGGCGTGACCTCCGGGCTGGAGCCATCGGTTCAACTTCCGATGATGGGTGAGGAGCACGCGGGTCCCGGTGCGATCGACGATCCAAGCCGATCCGGTGATGTGCCCCTCGGTGAGATGACGCTCGAAACACCCCTCGCACCGGGCCACGAAATCGCGGAAGCGGTCGACGATCGCCGCCTCTCCGGGATGGCGGGCGGCGTAGCGTTCGAGCAGGTCGAGAAGGGGCTGGCGATGCATGGCGGGGGGCGATACCACCGATTCGCGCCGGGGTCCAGCGACGCCTTCGTGCTGGATCGCCGGCCGCTTCCGGCTTAGCTTGGGATCATGTCGTGTTGTTTCGAAAACAAGCCGGAGCCTCCCCCGCCGGCCGAGACCGGGGGCTGTTGCGGAGGGGGCGGACGGAAAAAGCGGGATTGGCTCTTGCTCGTTTCCGCGGTGGTCATCGCCGCGGCGTGGCTCGCCCACCTCGGCGGCTTCGCCGGGATCACCGGACTGCCCCTTGTCGCCGGCTTCTGCCATGCCGTGGCCGAGTTGGTCCACCTCATGTGGTGGGGCACTCTCGCAGGCATCTTCGCGATCGCCCTGCTGCAGTATGTACCGCGCCGCCGCATCGAACAATGGCTCGGCAGCAAAGGCGATCTCGGAGGCCTGCTCCGCGCGGTCGGGGCGGGGCTCTTTTTTGATGTCTGCAGCCACGGCATCCTGCTCGTCTCGATGCAGCTTTATCGCAAAGGGCTCAGCATCGGACAGACCATGGCTTTCCTCGTCGCGAGCCCGTGGAATTCGTTTTCGACCACTTTCGTGCTCTTCGCCCTCATCGGCGTGAAATGGACCCTGCTCTTCATCGGCGGCTCCATCGTCATTGCGCTCGCCACCGGGGCGCTTTTCCACCTCTTCGAAAAACGGGGCGTCGTGCCTCCGAATCCCTATCGGGAGGCTTTTGAGAAGGAGAACCTCATCGAAGCCGGTTTCCGCGAACAGATCGCTCCCCTCCTCCGCCGCCCGGCGGGCTGGATCGCGATCCTGAAGGGCGGACTCCTCGAATCCCGCATGGTGCTGCGATGGATGTTTTTCGGCGTGGTCCTCGCCGCGATCCTGCGGGTCGCCGTCCCACCCGATGTCTTCTCCGAGTGGTTCGGACCGACCCTCGCCGGACTCGCTCTCACCCTCGTCGCCGCCACCGTGATCGAAGTCTGCTCGGAGGGATCGAGCCCGATTGCGGGAGATCTCCTGGGCCGCGCCGGCGCTCCGGGGAATGGATTCGCCTTCCTCATGGCCGGTGCCGCGACCGACTACACGGAGATCCTCGCCCTGCGCGAGACGACCCGCTCGTGGAAGACGGCCTTCCTCCTGCCCGCCGTGACCGTACCTCAGGTGGTTTTGTTAGGGTGGTTGATGAACCGCTTCGCCGGGACTATTTGAAGTAACGTTTCAAAACGGCCTGCTCATCCGGCAGCAGGGTCTCGCGCGAGACGGCCTCGCCCCCTTTCCCGGCCGATCCCACCGCGCCCCCGGCGACCGATCCGGCCGTGGACTCGTCGATTTCCCGCTCCGTTTCGCCGAGACCGAGCGTTTCGCCGATCGCCGCCTTGGAA
>JALRFZ010000499.1 GCA_023253615.1 Verrucomicrobiales bacterium
CAGCGGCAGCCCACCTGGTACATGGGGCCCGCGGGCGCCACCATGGACATGATCTCGCGCTTGCCGCCGTACGCGCCCACGGGCAGGCCGCCGCCGATGACCTTGCCCATGGCGGTGAGGTCGGGGGGGATGCCGGTCAGCTCCTGCACCCCGCCTTTGGCAAGGCGGAAACCGGTCATGACTTCGTCGAAGATGAGCACGGTGCCGTGTTTCGCGGTGAGATCGCGGAGGAGTTGGAGAAAGCCCGGCTTCGGAAAGACGAGGCCCGCGTTCGCCGGGATGGGTTCGAGGATGAGGGCGGCGATTTCATGGCCCTGGGTCGCGAAGACCTCTTCGATGATTTCGGGCCGGTTGAAAGGCACCGTGATCGTCAGCTTCGCGAAATCGGCGGGCACGCCGGCGCTGTCGGGCTGACCGAAGGTGAGGGCTCCGCTCCCCGCCGCGACGAGCAGGGAATCGACATGACCATGGTAGCAGCCCTCGAACTTGACGATCTTGTCACGCCCCGTGTAACCGCGGGCGAGGCGGATCGCGCTCATCGTCGCCTCGGTGCCGCTGTTGACCATGCGGACTTTCTCGACCGAGGGCACGTAGTCGCGGATGACGCGGGCCATCTCGACCTCGTGCCGGTTAGGGATGCCGAAGCTGACCCCTTCCTTCGCCGCCTGCGTCACCGCGTCGATCACGGCCGAGGGGGCGTGGCCGAGGATGGCGGGTCCCCAGGTGCCGACGTAGTCGATCATTTCATTGCCATCGACATCCCAGATGCGGCAGCCGCGGGCGCGTTGCACGAAGAACGGATCGCCATTGACATTGCGGAAGGCACGGACGGGGGAATTGACCCCGCCGGGGATCACTTCCTTGGCGGCGCTGAAGAGTTTGGCGGAGAGGGAACGGTCTGGCATGGGCGGGGAATGAATCGCCGGGAAGGGGATACGTCAACCGGCGGGAAGGGGTGGAAAAGGGGCGCCGTCCTCACTTCCCCGGCAGCGACCAGACCGGATCGAAGGCGGGGTCGGAGCCGTTGGTTTCCTCTTCGAGGCGTTTCCGCAGGAGGAGACCGGGTCCGTCGCCGGGGGATCGGGCGAGGAAGGCGGAGAGAGCGCCGCGGGCGGTGGCGGCGTCGCCGCGCTCGAAGGCGGAGAGGGCGTCCTCGTAGAGGGCGTTGAGTCCGGCGGGAGCGGGGCCGGGTAATCCGAGCTCGTGGAGATCGACGGGGATCCGGATGTTCTGCACGCGCACGCGGCCGAGGCGGCGGGTGGTGAAGCCGACGGGAAGCCGGGCGGCGGTGTCGCCGGTGATGAGGAGGGGGGTCTTGAAAAACTTCGTCGCCCCCTGGACGCGGCTGGCGAGATTGACGGCGGTGCCGAGGGGACCGTATTTGAATTTGCGGTGGGTGCCGACATTGCCGACGAGGGCGTCGCCGGAATTGATCCCGATGCCGACCTCGGTCGCGGCGCCGACGATGTCGCGCCATTTGCCGTCGAGACCGGGCAGGCTGCGGAGGATCCCGAGGGCGGCGCGGCAGGCGAGGGCGGCGTGATCGGGCTGCTCGTTGGGCGCGCCCCACATGGCGAGGAGCTCGTCGCCGGTGTAATCGACGAGCACGCCGCCGTGGTCGAGGACGATGGTGGAGAACTCGCCCATGACGCCGCCGAGCCAGTCGATCGTGGTGGCGGGGCCGAGGCGCTCGCTGACGGCGGAGAAGCCGCGGATGTCGCAGAAGAGCACGGTGACCTCGGCATGGCGGGCCTGCATCTTCATCGGGTCGGGATTGCGGGCGAGTTCGCGGGCGAGCTCGGGGGTGAAGTGCTGCTCGAAGACTTTCTCACGGAGCCGCTTTTTCTCGAGACTGGCACTGAGCCGGGCCATGAGGAGGGCGGGACGGATTGGGCGCGAAAGGAAATCCTCGGCCCCGTTTTCGATGCAGCGCACGGCATCCTGCTCCTCCTGCAGGCCGGTGACGACGATGACGGGCGTGTTGCCGAGGCGGCCGGATTCGCGGAGACGCGAGAGGACTTCGAAGCCGTCCATCTCGGGCATGCGGATGTCGAGAAGGACGGCGTCGTAGTCACCGGACTCCATCTTGGCGATGGTCTCGACGCCGTTGACGGCGAAATCAACATGGAAGCCCCGGGGCTCGAGGAGGCGGCGGAGGATTTCGCGGTTTTCGTCGTCGTCGTCGGCGATGAGGAGGTCGCCGGCCGATCCGGGCGGGGTGTCGGCCGCGGGTGCCTCGGCAAGGGGGAGCGCGGCGCCATTGCCGGGATCGGAGAGGCAAAGAAGGCATCTTTCGAGATGGGCGACGGCGTCGTCGAGGGGGCGTGCGAGGGGGGCGGGGGGATCGCCGAGCCGGATGAGCTGGGCGAGGCCGAAGAGGTGGTTGAGCCGGTTCCGCCCGTCGTGGCGGTAGCGCCGCAGGGACGCTTCCGGATCGGCGGAATCGAGTGCGGCGATCTCTTCGCCGAGGAGGCCGACCTCGCGGGCGAATTTCCCGAGGTCGCGGTCGAGGCCTGGAAATGCTCCGCCGACGGAGTGCAGGTGCGGGAGGAGGCCGGCGAGCGATGCCGCCTCGTCGCGCAGGGAAGAAAGCCTGTCTGGGGATGCCGGGGGATTCACGGTGTGGGGAGTGTCGTCTTTTCCCGTCCGGGTGGCGACCCAAAAAGCGATCCTTCTTGCGCCGAGGGGGGCGGGGCTTCAATCGAGCGAGCGCCGCATCAAATAATCATCCATCACGAAGCCGGCTCCGATGGGGCGGCAATCCTCGGCGTGGAGGGAAAAGCCGTTTTTCCGGTAGAAGGCGATCGCGGGGGCGTTGTGCCGGTTCACGCGCAGCTCGATGAGGCGCGCTCCGTCGCAGGCGAGCGTTTCGCAAAGGCGGGCGAGGGCCTCGCTGCCGTTTCCGCACCGCTGGACGGAAGGCAGGAGGTAGCATTTGTGGAGCGGGCAGAGACCGGCGGCATCGACGGGACCGGCGGCGAGGAATCCGATGCGGTCGCCGCCGCGCAGGACCCACCACATGGCGACGCCGTCGGCAAGATCGGCGCGGAGCTTTTCCGGGTCGTACATCCAGCGCAGCATGTGGTCGATCTGGGCGGCGGGGAGGATCGCGCCATAGGCGTCCGGCCAGATGAGGGCGGCCATTTCCGAAACCGCGCCGAGATCCCCGGGCGCGACGGGGGCGAGACGGAGGGAGTTTTCAGCCGGCGGGGCGGCGGTATCGGGATGAGACGACATCACCGGCACGGTAGCGGACCGGCGGAGGACGGTTCAAGCGGGAATGTCGTCGTGATGCAGCAGGTAGTAAGCGCTCTGCACGACGTTGAGCCCGTGGTTGGCGATTACCTCGAACTGGTTGTTCATGTCGATGGTGAGCATCTCGGTCTTCACGGCGTCTTCGGCGGGATTTTCGGACATGCGCTTCATGGCGCGCTTGTTGTCCTGTTTGCGGAGGCGGTCGGTGGCGCGCTCGATCTCCTCGGCCTTGCGCAGGGCGGGCTCGCCGGCCCCTTTGACGAGCACTTCGGAGTAGAGGTCGATGATTTCGACGATCTTCGAGGAGAAGGCGAGGATGCCCCCGGTGGCCTCGTCGCCGAAGACACGCCCTTTCTCGTATTTCCGCTGGGTGATCTGGATGAGCCGGTAGATGGCGTCTGAAACCTCCTCGAGCTCCGAGACGATGCGGAGCATGCGGGTGACGGAGCGGGCGTTTTCCTCGCTCAATTCCGCGGCGGTGGTGCGCACGAGGTATTCGGTGATGTCGTGGGTGAGGATGTCGGCCTCGTCCTCGAGGGCCTTGAGGCGTTTCACCTCGTCGCTGAGATCGACGGCGGGATTCTTGAACACCTCGACGTAGCCGAGGAACATCTCGCGGGTGATCCGGGCGAGCTCGCGGGTGGCGTTTTCGGCCTCGGGCAGGTTCAGCTCGCCGATGTCGACCATGCCGCCCGAGATGAAGCGCAGGCGGTGGGTCGAGGGTTTGGCGGAATCGGGATCCTTTACCAGCTTGGTCACGAGTTTCGCGATTTGTCCGGTGAAACCGGCGAGGAGGAGGATGTTCGTGAAATTGAAGAGCGAGTGGAAGATGGCGAGCTGGAAGCCGATCCCGGTCTGCTGGTTGGTGCCGCGGAAGCTCTCCGGAAGCCGCTCGACCAGCCAGGTGACGAAATCGGAGAAGGGATAAAAGACGACGAGCATCCAGCAGACGCCGATCACGTTGAAAAGGAAATGGGCGCGGGCGGCGCGTTTGGCGTTGGCAGTGGTGCCGATGGAGGCGAGCCATGCGGTCACGGTGGTGCCGATGTTTTCCCCGAGGACGATGGCGGCCGACTCGTGGAATCCGATCCACCCCTGGATGGCCAGGGTCACGGTGATGGCCATGGCCGCGGACGACGACTGCACCACGAGGGTGAGGACGATGCCGAGCACGAGGAAAAGGAGGATGGAGAAATAGCCGTGGCCGCTCGCGCGGGTGACGAAGTCCTGCATCTGGCGGGCCTGCTCCTGCAGGGCGGCGTCGGTGCTGCTGAGCATGCTTTTCACATCGGGCACGGTGCTCTTGAGCAGATCGAGCCCGAAAAAGAGGAGGCCGAATCCGATGAGGACCTCGCCGAGGTGTTTGCCCCGGTTCTTTCCAATGAAAAAGAGAGGCAGACCGATCCCGATAATGGGGATGGCGACGTCGGCGAGGGAGAATTTGCCGACGAGGGCGATGATCCACGCGGTCATGGTGGTGCCGAGATTGGCCCCCATGATGACCCCGATCGATTCGAAGAGGGTGAGAAGGCCCGCGTTGACGAAGCTGACGACCATCACGGTGGTGGCCGAGGAGGATTGCACCACGCTGGTGATGAGCAGTCCCGTGAAAATCGCGGTGAAGCGGTTGTGCGTCATCGCCGCCATCACCTTGCGCATGCCGTCTCCCGCGACGCGCTGGATGCCCTCGCTCATGACTTTCATGCCGTAGAGGAAGACGCCGAGGGCACCGAGGATTTGAAGGATGAAGACGAGGGTATCCATATCGCGGGGGATGGGACCCTGAATCTATGTGCCATGTGACGAATTTGTCACATTCGAATCTCGGCCTTTTTCCGTGAGGGACCGGCCGGCACGGGGCTCAGGCCCCGGTCCAGCGACGCATCACGAGCATCGAATTGTGCCCACCGAAGGCGAAGGCGGCGGACAGGGCGATCTCGACGGGGGCGGATCGGGCGGTGTGTGCTACAAAATCGAGGTCGCACTCCGGATCGGGGGTGTCGAGATTGATCGTCGGGGGGATGAGGCTCTCCTGCATCGCCTTGACGCACCAGATCGCCTCGATCGCGCCGGCGGCACCGAGGAGGTGGCCGGTGACGGATTTGGTGGAGGAGACCGGCACGCGGTAGG
>JALRFZ010000024.1 GCA_023253615.1 Verrucomicrobiales bacterium
GGCCTCGACCACGAGCGCCTCACCTACCGCTACGCGGGCCGCGACTTCCGGCTCACCGATGTGCATGGGAAGGTGATCCGACAAGTGGTGGCGTGAGGATCGGGATTGCCAGATTCGGACCAATCACGTAAGCTTGAATCATGTCGGCCAAGGATTCCATTCATGAGCCCGTGAACCTGCCGCCCTTTGTGGATCCGGCGGAAGGCCGGCTCATGATGGCTCTCAAGTTCTTCGAGTTGGGACGGCTTTCCTTGGGGCAGTCCGCTGAGCTTGCGGGATATTCCAAGCAAGCCTTCATAGCCGTCCTTTCTCGGCATGGCATCCCGGTGGTGGATTATCCGGCGGAAGATCTCGTTTTGGATGTGGCATGGTGAAGTCCGCCGCAGTGGTTGATACGGCATGTCTCATCGGCCTTGAGCGGATTGGCCGACTCGACTTGCTCAATCAGCTTCTGGATCCGGTAATCGTTCCGGACGCGGTTTCGGGGGAGTTTGGTCCGTTGCCCGATTGGATCGAAGTGAGGACGCCTTCGGATTCCGGGATGGTGGCCGCTCTGCGATTGGTCGTGGATCCGGGCGAGTCCGAGGCAATCGCATTGGCCTACGAGTTTTCTTGTCGAATCATCCTCGACGACCGCAAAGCCCGGGAAGCAGCTCGTCATCTCGGAATCGCCGTGACAGGCACCGTCGGCCTGTTGTTGAAGGCGAAAGAGGGTGGCATGATCCCAACCGTCCTTCCCTTGCTCGACGCGCTCGACAGAAACGGCTTCCGAGTCAGCGAGGCGATTCGCAACGAAGCCCTCCGCTTGGCCGGAGAGTAGAAAAGCAAAGAGGGTCAGGCTTGCGACCTGACCCTCTTGAAATATCAAGATCCTTCCGACGTGGGAGTCTCAGCTCTTGCTGAGGGCGGCTTTGGCTTCGGCGAAGGTGGTCTTCAGCTTGCCGTAGCCCGAACCCTCATAGCCGGCGGCCTTGACGGCGGCGAGGACGGCCTTTTCATCGGCGCCCTCGGCATTGTCGACGGAGAAGATCGCGACCTTGGTCTTGGGATCGACGAAGACTTCGGTGATGTGATCGACCTTCTTGAGCTCTTCGCCGATGGACCAGGCGCAGCCGGCGCATTTCATTTCCGGGACTTTCACCTGATAAGCTCCGGCTTCCTCGGCGCGGAGCGAGAGAAGGGAGAGGGCGGAGGTGAGGACGAGACTGAGGAGAGCGATCGCTTTCATGTTCGGGGTGTGGGTGAGGTTTCGCTGTTTTCGGTGTCGGAAGATTCACGGAGCATCTCGAGGACAAGCCGGGAGATCACGGAGACGGACTCGGGTTGGAGACCGTCGACGTAGGCCTTTACGGTACCCGAGCGATCGACGATGGCAAATCGATTGGTGTGGATGAGCTTCTGAGAGAGCAGCTTGCCGGCCTCCATCGGATCGCGGGTGACGGGGAGGAGAAAGCTGTTCTTGATGAGGGCGTCGAGCTTGCCGCTGTCTCCGGTCAGGAAATACCAGCGCTCCGGGTCGGCGTGCCAGCGCCGGGCAAACTCTCCGAGACGCTCGGGCGTGTCGGTCTGCGGATCGACGGAGAAGGAGACGAAGGCGACCCCGGGCTCGTCGGCGAAGAGGCGCTGCAGCTCGGCGAAGCGCGAGGAGAGGATGAGGCACTCGGCGTTGCAGGAGGAAAAGATGAAGTTCGCGACCCAGACCCGGCCTTTCAGATCGTCGTTGGCGAGAGGGCGCGATTGTTGGTCGGTCAGGGCAAAGGGTTCGACTTCGCGGAACTTCCCGGTGAGGACGGAAGTCTTCGGGGCTTCTTTTTCACAGGAAACCAGAACCACCGCCGAGCAGCAGAGCATCGGCAGGAGCCGTCGAAGAATCGGTGCGTTGGCTGTTTTCCAGAACATCCGGCGGAGGGTTCGGAAAGAGTCTACGCCCCGCCGGCGGGCGCCCGCACCTGCTCTTTTGAAAAAGAAGGGTGCGCGTTTCCGTCCCTGCGCGTTTTGGCGTAATCTCCCGGAGATCCCATTCCCCGTCAGATGCCTGTCCTTCGAACTGTTTCCTTCGCCGCTCTCGCCTTCGCGGGACTCCTTCTTTCTTCCTGCGAGCGGTCCGAGCCGGACGAGAAAGTCTTCCAGGTCCGCGGGGTCGTGCAAAAGCCGATGCCGGGCGATGCCTCGATGATGATCATCGATCATGAGGAGATCCCGGGCTACATGCCGCGGATGATCATGCCTTTCAAGGCGAAGGATCCCGCCGAATTCGCGAAGCTGGAGCCCGGCATGGTCGTGACCTTCGCTTACCACGTGGTGGCCGATGAATCGTGGGTCACGGGCGTCGTCGTGACCGGAGAAAAGGGCGAAATCACCCTCGACGAGAGCAAGCCCGATGCGGAGAAACTCGCCAAGCCCGGCGACCGGCTCCCGGAGGTGACCTTTCTCGATGAGGCGGGCCGGCCGGTGAAACTCTCCGATTTCCAGGGGATGCCGGTGGCGCTGACTTTCGTTTTTTCCCGCTGCCCGGTGCCGGAGTATTGCCCGCGGATGATGAATCACTTCGCCGCCGTGATCGCCGCCTTGGAAAAAGAGCCTCAGGCGCCGGAAAAATACCGGCTTCTCACGATTTCCTTCGATCATGAGCACGATCGTCCGGAAATCCTCAAGGCGTGGGCGGCGGCCTTCGGCTACCGTCCGGAAATGCCTTGGAGCCTGCTTTCGAGCGACGATCCGGGCCCGATCGAGGCGCTCGCGGAGCCGACCGGGCTCCGCTACGGCGAGGCGAACGGCACGATCCAGCACAATCTGCGGACGCTTGTCCTGAATCCCGACGGCACGATCCGCCGGCTCTTCACCGACGAGACCTGGACGGAGCCGGAAATGGTCGCCGAGATCGTCGCGGCCGCGGGTGGGACACCGTGAGGGGCGTCAAAAACCGGGTTCATTTCGGATTTCGAAACTTTCAACCAGGGCGAAGCGAAAAATGAGCCGGTATCGGCCAAAAAGCCCGGTTCGTAATACAAAGAGCGCGAAAGAGGAACGGTTTTTGCTCTTTCGCCGGATTTGTTCCATTCCTTAGGCTGGATTTTCTCAACTTTTCGTCAATGTTCTCCCCCCCGGCGATTCCGGGTTCCGTAAAACGGGTTTCTCAACACCTCATTCATCCTGAACTCCATGTCTGTTTCGAAGACCTCCCCGCTTGGCTGGCCCGAACCCCAGGGCCTCTGGCACCCTTCGCACGAGAAAGACGCCTGCGGCGTCGGCTTCATCGCGCACCTGAAGGGCAAACGGTCGCACGACATCGTCCTGAAAACGCTGACGATGAATGAGAATATGGACCACCGCGGCGCGAGCGGGGCCGATCCGGCGACGGGCGATGGCGCGGGCATGCTCGTGCAGATCCCCGACAAATTCCTCCGCAAGGAAATGGCGGCCAAGGGCATCGAGCTGCCGACCGAGGGCGACTACGGCGCCGGTCTCGTTTTCCTTTCCCCCGAGCCGAGCGAGCGCGAGGCGGCGATGCAGGTCTTCGAGCACATCATCCGTGAGGAAGGGCAGAAGTTCATCGGCTGGCGCACCGTCCCGGTGAAGAGCGAGATCCTCGGCAAGACCTCGGGCCGCTACGAGCCCGCGATCCGCCAGATTTTCATCGGCAAAAGCCCGGATATCACCGATCCAATGGATTTCGAGCGCAAGCTCTACATCATCCGCCGCCGCGTCGCCTACGCGATCCGCAACAACGAGTTGCCGAACGGCTACACGGACGTGCACGGCAACAAGTCGAATTCCTTCCCCGGCGCCTCCTACCTTTACGTGCCGAATCTCTCGTCGCGCACGATGGTCTACAAGGGCATGCTCACGCCCTGCCAGCTCGCGGAGTATTTCCCCGATTTCCACGACCCGGACTTCGAGTCGGCGCTGGCGCTGATGCACACGCGTTTCTCGACGAACACCTTCCCGAGCTGGTCGCGTGCGCATCCCAACCGCTTTATCGCCCACAACGGCGAGATCAACACGGTGATGGGCAACGCGAAC
>JALRFZ010000039.1 GCA_023253615.1 Verrucomicrobiales bacterium
CGGAGGCCTTGGGAGCCTTTGGGACGGTCGACATCCTCGTGAACAACGCCGGCGTCAACGCCCCGCAGGCGATCGATGTGATCGACGACGAGGTGTGGGATCGCGTCATCGAGATCAATCTGACCGCGGTGATGCGGCTCACCCGCGCCCTTGTGCCGGGGATGAAAGCACAGGGCTGGGGACGCATCATCCATATCTCCTCGGTGCTCGGGGTCGGCTCGAAGCCGGGGCGCAACGTCTACTCCGCGACGAAGGCGGCCTTGATCGGCTTGGCCAAAGCCAGTGCTCTCGATCTCGGGCCATTCGGGATCACGGTGAACTGCATCGGTCCCGGTCCTTTCCTCACCGACATGCCGATGAGCCTGCTGAGCGAGCCCGAGAAGAAGGAATTCTCCGATCGCACCGCGCTGAAACGCTGGGGACAGCCCCGCGAGCTCGCGGGGCCGGCGCTGCTCCTCGCGAGTGACGCGGGCAGCTACATCACGGGCGAGATGCTGCTCGTCGATGGAGGAGCCTTCGCCAGGGCCCTTTGAAAAATTTGGTTTTCAAAAAAAGCGTAAGGATCTATAATATCTAAGATTTCCAAATTTGATGGTCATGAATCGATCCGTCCTCCTCCCCCTCATCGTTCTGGGTTTCCATGCCGCCGTCGTCGCCCAGGATGCCCCCGGTCGCATCGATTTGAACGATCCCAATCTCGTGATGGTCGAGTCGTCCGCGATCCCGATCCCGGTGGAGATTTTCACTTCGCTCGACAAATTGGGCACGCAGGATTGGTCGAAGCATGTGGTGGAGCGCGAGATCCGTCTCGATGCGAACCGTTCGCGCACCGCGATGCTCTTTGGTCTCGTCGTCTCCGACGGCTTCATCGCCGTGCAGGCGCAGGACAAGGAGGCCGTGCGCCGGGTCGGGCGGGAAGTGCTGCGACTCGCTTCCTCGCTCGGGGTGGCGGGATCGGTGGAGCAACATGCCAATGCGATCGTGAATGCCGCCGGCCAGGGGCAGTGGCCCGTCGTGCGGAAAGAGCTCGACAAGACACGCCAGACCGTGCTCAACCGGATGACTGAAATGCGCGATGACGAACTCGTCGCCCTTGTCAGTCTCGGGGGCTGGCTCGGGGGCACGCAGACCCTCGCCGCCGTGCTGAAGCAGAATTACTCCGTCGAGGGCTCCGACCTGCTGAACCAACCCGATCTCGTGAAGCAGTTGAAAAAGGATTTCAACACCCTCCCGGCCCGGGCCAAGCGGGGCAAGGTCTTCAACCAGGTGACGCAGACCCTGGATCACCTCGAATCCCTCATGCGCGCGGACGCGAGCGGGGCGATCAGCGAGGGCAAGGTGATCGAGATCTCGCTCTCGACGAAAAATCTCGTCGATTCCATCTATGACATTTGAGCGTCCTCGGACCGGGTTCGCCGGACTTCTTTTGGCCGTGCTCCTCGGCGGAGCCTTGTCGCTCCGCGCCCAGGATCGTGATCCCGCGGACGACGCCCCCGTCGAAGTCGCGCCCTCGCTCGATGAATTGAAGCTGGTCGCCCAGCAGGCGGCCATCCCGCACCTCGGTGGAGGAAATCCCTTCATTCTGCGGGAATCGACGTGGAGCGGCACGGTTGAGCCGGGCAAGACGCGCTTGATCCAGGTGCAGCTCTTCAAGCGCAACGACTACCATTTCTGGATCGCCATGCCCGACCGCAAGGCCGCCGTGAACCTGAATCTCTACAACGGAAAAGGGGAATTGCTCGAAGCGAAGAGCCTGCGCTACGAAAGCCCCAACATCGCCAGCCTCATCACCAGTCCGACCGAGACCGGCGTCTACTATCTGCGCATCTCCCTCCAGACCACCGTTGGGAAAGCTCAGCCCTGGACGGTGATCTATGCCTATCGGTGAGGCGCGCGGTGCCGCCGGAGCGAATGAACGTTTGCCGGCCCGGGGTGGTCGCATCTCCCGTAAAACGTCGTGTACGGAGGATTCCGGTGCCATCCGCGACGTAACGCTGTATGTTCCATCCCCGTTCCATGATTCTTCCCTGCAAGATCCTCGCCGCCCTGCTCTGTTTCCTCCCGCTTTTCCCCGGCGATGCCGCGGTCCGCGAGGCGTGGAAGGATCAAACGATCGTGGTGCCGCTGACCAACGATCTTCTCTCCGACCGGCGCGGGTTGCGTGATCTCGAGCGTCTCCTCGCGGAGGCCCGGGAGTCCGGGGCGGCGGCGGTGGTCTTCGAGATCGATCTCGCCGGCCCCGCCGATCTCGCGACCCAGACGGCGTTGCTCGACCAAATCTCGCGGACCGGGCTGCCCGGATACGCCTGGGTGCGCGCCACGGCGACCGGGCCCGGAGCGCTCGCCGCCCTCGCCTGCGACACGATCTATCTCGATCCGCATGCGATCATCGGCGGGGCCGGTCTCGAGAGGGCCGCGGGCGAGGAAGGCAAGGTGGACGAGAACTTTCTCCGCGATCAATCGATCCTCCGGGCGCGGGCGCGCAGTCTCGCGACCCAGCACGGACATCATCCCGGGATTGCCGAGGCTTTCATCGATCCGCAGGTGGAGGTGAAGATCGGGGAAGAGGTGATCGCCCGCAAAGGCGAGGTGCTGACCCTGACCGCGGCGGAGGCCACCCGCGTCATCGAAGGGCGGCCCGTGCTCGCCAAAGGCACGGCGGATTCGGTGGAGGCGCTCCTCGCGGCGGAAGGGCGCGAAGGTGGTTTGGTGAGGATCACCCCGCGGGAGTTCGGCGAAGTTTCGACCCGCGAGAAGCTCGCGCGGGATACGGGCGCGAAATCCGGCGGCACCGGGGGCGCGGCGACGAGTGGTGGAGACGCGGATCCCGTCGCGAAGACGGAGTCGGAAAAAGCCGGTGAGGCGGTCGAGGCCCCGGCCGGCGACGGAGAAAGCAAGGACGCCCCGATTTTCCGCCGGCGCGACGAGGGCAGCTTCGCCGGCAAGATCGTGGTGCTGAAGGTCGGAGAAGACACCCTCGCGACCGGGGAGGCGAGTTTCGACTTCATGGACCGCACCCTGAAAAAGGCCGAGCTCGACGGGGCCGAGGCCGTGATCTTCGACATGGACACGCCGGGCGGCTTCGCCTGGCATACCGAGAGTCTCGTCCTGAACAGCCTGCAGAATGTCAGCTACCCGACCTATACCTTCGTGAACTCGCGCGCCGAGTCGGCGGGGGCGATCATCGCGGTGGGGACGGACCACATTTACATGCGTCCCGCCGCCACGATCGGATCGGCGCTCGTCGTCAGCGGCATGGGCCAGGATCTCGCCGAGTCGATGGAAGACAAGGTGACGCAGATGATCATCGGCACGGTGCGGAATGTCGCCGAGCTGAAGGGACACAATCCCGACGTGGCCGAGGCCTTCGTGACGCGGGAAAAGGAGGTGAGGATCGGCGGCGTCGTCGTACACGAGGCGGGAAACGTGCTGAACCTGAATACCGTCCGCGCCACCGAGATCATCGGCGGCCGCCCCGTGCTCGCGAAAGGCGTGGCCAAGGATCTCGCCGACCTCGTCGCGCCGGAAGGGCTCGCCGGCGAGGTCATCGAGGCGGCTCCGCTGGGGATGGAGGCCTTCGCCCACTGGGTGCAGAAGCTTTCCTTCGTGCTCCTCATCATCGGGCTGGCCGGGGCGTATCTCGAGATGAACAGTCCGGGTTTCGGCTTTCCCGGGCTGGTCAGTGTCTGCGCCTTTTCGCTCTTCTTTTTCGGGAACTACCTCGCGGGGAATCTCGCCGGATACGAGCTGGCGGTGCTCTTTGCCCTGGGGCTGCTCCTCATCGCGGTGGAGGTGTTCCTCTTTCCCGGGACGATCGTCGCCGGATTGGCCGGAGCCGTGCTGGTGATCGCCTCGCTGGGGCTGGCCATGGTCGACCGCGTCGATCTCGAGTGGAAGTGGAGCGGCCTGCCCTCGGCCGAGGGCTGGTATGGACTTTTCGAAGGATCGCTCTACTCGCTCGTGCTGGGGATGGCGGGGGCGCTCGCCGCGATCCTGCTGGGGATGCGGTTCCTGCCGTCCACGAAAATGGGCAGCCGTCTCGTCCTCGCCGGGGCCGTCCCGGCGGGAGCTTCGCTCGAGGCGGCGGAAAAGGCGGCCGGACTGGTGGGACTGACGGGAGAGGCGACGACGGATCTCCGGCCTTCGGGCAAAGGGCTCTTCGCGGGCAAGTGGCTCGACATCGTCTCGGAGGGTGAATTCATCGCAAAGGGACGGACCGTGCGGATCGTGAAGCACGAGGGCAGCCGCATCGTCGTGGCGGTCTCCGACGCGGCGACGGATTGATCCGCTCCGGGGATCATTCAGGGGAGAGTTGGCGGTTGCAAAGCCGCATCGGTCGGGCTAAAGAGGGGCGCATGAAATCTCTGAGCCTGTTCGCTGTTTCGACTCTCCTCCTTGGTCTCGCCCTGGTTGGCTGCGAGAAGCATTCCTTTGAAGATACCAAAGGCCTCCACCTGCCACATGGCAAACATCACGAGGAAGGTCATGGCGACGACCACGGGAAAGACGCTCACGCCAAGGACGAGCACGCCAAGGACGCCGGGGTGGAAAAAGCGCCGGGTGCCTCGCCCGAGGCTCCCAAGGAAGAGCCCCGGAAAACGGGCATCTGAGCGCGAAGGCATGTCGAAACGGTCGCCCGTTCCGCTACGAAGGCGGCTGCGATGAACGCGTCAGCGGTAGCGGAATGTGGCTGCGACTTTAGTCGCAGGATCTGGCCGGGGATCTTCGACTGAAGTCGAAGCCACCTTCACGGTGCGCCCGCACGGTAGAGATCAACGATCTCTTCCTTGCTCAGAGCCCGGTCAAAGACGGCGATCTCGTCGAGGCGGCCTTCGAAATTGCCTTCGCCGGTGCAACTGCCTCCGAAGAAGAAGGTGTCGGGGTTGGCGATCGGGAAATCGGGTTTCTGTATCGCCGTAAGCTTAACCCCGTCGAGAAAGACATGCCCGGCCATCCCCTCCCGGGCAAAGGCGAGGTGATGCCATCTCCATCGTTCGATCTTCCCGGAAGTACCGATCGGGTAATCGGGGTTGCCGGGGCCTCGATAGGTCAAAACACGGTTTCCTTCCCCGTCGCGGCGGAGGCCGATCTGGTCGCTGATCCGGGCCGATCCGTAAGGCGTGCCCCGTGAAAGGATCCACTCGGTCACTTCCAAGGCAGCATCCGAAGTGCCGCTCCAAAACCAAAGGGAAACCGTGAAGTTCCGTTTCGTCAGGCCCTCGAATCTCGCGCTCAGGCGATCGCCCGCCAGAAACACGCTGCGGTTGATCCCGCCCTTCGCAAAGGCCGCGTCATTCGGCCCGGGCAGGTAGAACAACACACGCGGCTCGATCACGGCATCGATTCCGTTCGGCGATGCATCGATCGCACGCGGTCCCGCGAACTCATCGAGACGCCAGTAGGCTTTGGGTTTCAGATCCAGCGTCTTTTCCACCGCCGGACCCGCCGTCGCGCGTCGATCCACCCGCGCCTTGCCGCTCGCCTGCTCCAGCATCTGGATCGCCGCCTCCGTGATCTTCGGCTCGGCGTTCACCTCGAGCCCCGCCGAACGCGCCGGCCAGGTGTTGTAGCCGCCGAGGAGATGCTGCTCGGGCGGTGGGATGTAGCCGTCGCCTCCATTGGCGAGTTCGATCACCATCGTGTTCGGCAAAGGACTGGCCGCTTTGATCTTGAGCCCGGTCAGGGCGTAGGTCTCGTTCGGTGTGGTGGCAATGCCGATGTGTTCTCCGATGCGCAGGCCCTGCACGACGATCTCCGTCTTTTGCCGCTCGTGGAGGATGATCTGCTCCTTCGCATACACCTCGGGCTGGGTTTTGGGCAGACGGTCGCCCATCTCCGCGACGATCCTTTGCGCCCATTCGAGCCGCTGTTGGTCCGGTACGCGATAGTTCAGGGTCATGCGCGTTTCGC
>JALRFZ010000517.1 GCA_023253615.1 Verrucomicrobiales bacterium
GTAGAATTTGCCCTCCTCGCCCTCGCTGTCGGCGTCCTCGGCGGAATAGAAGCCGCCCGTCGTCGAGGTCATGTCGCGTGTCACGTAGGTCAACACTTCGCGGGCATTCCGGGCGTGGGCTTCGTCGCCGGTCACCTGGTAGGCCTCGAGGCTGGCGATCACATAGAGCGCCTGGTCGTAGAGCATCTTTTCGAAATGCGGCACGAGCCATTCGCGATCGATCGCGTAGCGGTGGATGCCGAAGCCCACGTGATCGTAGACCCCGCCGCGACGGATCTCTGCCAGGGTCTTCTCCACCATCGCGAGCGATTCCACGTCGCCGGTGCGGTGATGATGCCGCAGGAGAAAGCTGAGATTCGGCGCCACGGGGAATTTCGGGCGCATCGAAAAGCCGCCCCATTCCTTGTCGTACCGTTCGCCGTACTGGGTTCGCGCTTTCCCGAAAATCGCCGGATCGAGCGCCCCGCCGGGGGAGCCGCCCATGATCTTGGCGAGCTCGCCCGAGATGCCGAGAGCGGTTGATTCGACCTCCTCGCGCTTCTCCGTCCAAGCCTTGTGCAGCTCCGTGACGACCAGCTTGAAGCCCGGACGCCCCGCGACCGATTCCTTCGGAAAGTAGGTGCCGGCGAAAAAGGGATGTTTGTCAGGCGTGAGGAAGACCGTCATGGGCCAACCACCGCCGCCCGTCATCGCCTCGGTCACCTTCATGTAGACTTCGTCGATGTCCGGACGCTCCTCGCGGTCGACCTTGATCGCGATGAAGCGCTCGTTCACGAGCGCGGCGACCTCCGCATCCTCGAAGGACTCGTGCTCCATCACGTGGCACCAGTGGCAGGTGGTGTAACCGATGCTGAGAAAGACGGGCTTGCCCTGCTTTTCCGCCTCGGCGAACGCCGCCTCGCCCCAGGGCCACCAGTCGATCGGATTGCGCGCGTGCTGGAGCAGGTAGGGACTCTTTTCAAAAATGAGGCGGTTGAACTCTTCCCCGCCATCCGCGGGCAATTTCGCGATCTCCTCCGGCGAAGGGATCGGGGCACGGGTCTTTCCATGGAGGGATGGCATGGCGTTCGAAAAGAAAGCGATCAGGCCGGAAATCACGACCGTCACGTAGGGAAACATCCGGGACATGGGGCAGCGTCGCACGGAATCCGGCGGACCGCGAGTCCCTCATGGCGGCAGGATCGGCGCTTTTCTCCATTGCTTTATTTTGAAAAAAAGGTGATTTTTATGGTTTTTATAAATTTGACCAGCCGTTTTTGATTACCGCACGTTCCATTTCCAATCTTGCCCTGTCGATTCTCTGGATCGTCGGCGTTCTTGCCTGTGGGGCTGGCTCCACGAAGGGTGGCACGAAGGTGCGGCTGCCATTGAAGGGGCATCACCAATTCCAATTCGCCGGCGATTATGCTGCGGCGAAAGAAGGCTATTTTCTCGAAGAGGGGCTCGATCTCGAGATCATCGAAGGGAACAAGGAACGTCCGCCACTCGATTCCGTTCTTTCCGGCAAGGCCGATTTCGGGGTTTCCGACGCCGACGTGCTCCAGGCCCGCATGGCGGACGCGCCGATCGTGGTGCCGGGGGCGATCTTCCAGCATTCCCCCTACATCGTGATGAGCCGCTACGACTCGGGCATCCGGGTGCCGGCCGACTTGATCGATCGCACCATCATGATCTCAGGCGACCAGGGGGCGGCACAGCATCTCGCCATGTTGAAGCGCGAGGGCCTGCCCATCGACCGCATCACCATCGTTCCGCACAGCTGGGACCTCGGCGACCTCATCCATCGGCGCGTCGATGCCATCTCGGCCTACATCACCGCCGAGCCCAGCCAGATGAGGGCGCTGGGCGTCGAACCCCACGTGATGCGTGCCTCGGACTACGGAGTGGACTTCTACGGAGACACGCTCTTCACCCGCGAGGAAGTCGTCAGAGGGAGGCGGCACGAGGTCGATGCCATGATCCGGGCGACGCGGCGTGGCTGGCAATACGCCATGGACCACCGTGAAGAGATGATCGCGCAGATCCTCGCGATGCCCGGAGTGAGGGAACGCGGGATCCGTGCGGAAAACCTCCGCCACGAAGCCGAGGCCATGCAACCCCTCATCTCCGCCGAACTCGTCGAGATCGGTCACATGAACCCGGGGCGATGGTTGCGGATGGCCCGGACCTATCCCGATACCGGGGTCGCCTCTCCTCCGCGGAATCCGGATTGGTTCGACGGCTTTCTTTACAAACCCCTCCACCTCCGCACCAGCCTTCTGACTTTCGCCCCTTATCTGATCGCTGCGACCGTGCTCGCCTTCGCCGTCCTCGCGTGGAACATCACCCTCCGGCGCCAGGTGGAGCAGCGCACCCGGGAGATCCACATCGCCGACGAATTGCGCCACCTCGTCATCGACAGCGCGCTCGACGCTGTCATCGGCGTCGACGTCGACGGACGGATCCTCCACTGGAACCGCCGCGCCGCCGAGTGGTTCGGCGCGCCCGAGAGGGAAGCCATCGGCAGCCGCGTCGAGGACTTTCTCCCCGGGCTCCACGATCACCTCTCCGCTCCCGGCGCGCGGATCGAAGAGCGGTGCGACGCGCGATTCGAGCTGCAGGCGTGCCGCGCCGACGGCACCACCTTTCCCGCGGAACTCTCCGTCGCGCTGCTCCCACCCGGTCAACGGGTCTCCCTGAATGTCTTCGCCCGCGACATCACCGGCCGAAGGCACCTCGAGGAGAAGCTCCGCCAATCGCAGAAAATGCAGGCCATCGGCCAGCTCGCCGGAGGCATCGCCCACGATTTCAACAATCTCCTCACCGTGATCCGGGGAAATGCGGCACTCCTTTCCGAAGATCTCGTGCAGGAGGAAGAGCACCGGCACCCCCTCGATGAGATCCTCTCGGCCAGCGAACGGGCCTCCAGTCTCACCGCCCAGTTGCTCGCCTTCAGCAGGCAGAAGCCGATGCAGGCCACCATCTTCGAGGGGAACCGGGGGGTGGAAAGTTCCGCCCGGCTTCTCAGAAGACTCATCGGCGAAGACGTCACCCTCGAGACCCGCCTCTGCGATCCATCCCCCTTGATCCGGGCCGATCAGTCCATGCTCGAGCAGATCCTGTTGAATCTCGCCGTCAACGGGCGCGACGCCATGCCGCACGGCGGCACCCTCACGCTCACGACACGGCTCGACTTCGCGAGCGCCGAGACCGCCGCCCTCCATGGACGCGGCGAAGGAGGCGATTACTTCTGCATCGAGGTGGCCGACAGCGGGTGCGGCATCGATCCCGCCCACCTGCCCCGCTTGTTCGAGCCCTTTTTCACCACGAAGGATGTCGGAAAAGGCACCGGGTTGGGACTCGCCACCGTCTTCGGCATCGTCGAGCAACATGGCGGCTGGATCAGGGTGGAGAGCACCCTGGGCAAAGGCAGCCGTTTCACCGTCTGGCTTCCCTGCCATTCCGGGCCCGAAGCAGGTGCGGCCACTTCATGGCGCGCCCTCGCTCCGCGTGGCCACGAAACCATCCTCCTCGCCGAAGATGAAGAACTCGTCCGGCTCGTCGCCCACCGCCTCCTCACCCGCCATGGCTACCGCGTCATCGAGGCACACAGCGGACGCCACGCCATCGAGCTCCGGGCGGAGCATTCCCCCGAGATCGATCTCCTCCTCACCGACATCGTCATGCCCGAGGGCGTCTCCGGCACCGAACTCGCCGTCCGCCTGCGCGAAGACCGTCCCGATCTGAAGGTCGTCTACACCAGCGGATACGCCGCCGGGATTTTCCGCGGCGACGTCGAATTCCCCGAGTCCGCCGTCTTTGTCCCCAAACCCTACGAGGGCGAGGACCTCCTGCGCACCCTCCGATCCGTCCTCGACGAAAGGATCGAAGACGCCGTCATCCTCCCGGCGTAAGTCCGCGCCTCAGCCGAACATCACGCGGCAGATCACCACCGCCGCGATCACCCCCGCCGCGTCCGCGCAAAGGCCGGCCGCGAGAGCGTGGCGCGTGCGGCGCACCGCGACCGATCCGAAGTAAACCGCTAGGACGTAGAAGGTCGTCTCCGTCGATCCATACATTGTCGCCGCCGTGTACTTCAGGAGATCAGAGAACGAGGCATTGGTGAGGATCTCCACCAGCACGCCCTGGCTGCCGCTGCCGCTGAGCGGTCGGATCAGGGCCATCGGCACCAGCTCCGGCGGGAAATGAACGAACTCCAGCACCGGACGCAGCATCTCCTGGAAGAGGAAGAGCGCGCCCGAATTCCGCAGGATCGCCAGCGCCGCGAGCATCGCGACGATGAAGGGCATGATGCGCACCGCGACATTCCACCCCTCCTTCGCGCCTTCGACGAATTCCTCGTAGACCGGCAGGCGCTTCACCGCCGCGAAGACGAGAAAGAAAACCAGGAGGAAGGGGATCGCCGTGATCGACACCGCCGAGATCGCCCGCTTCCAGGTCGGATCGTCGGCCGAGGCCTCCTTCCCTTCCAGCTTCGGCTTCACCGCATCGAGCTTCTGCACCGCCTCGGTCAGACCGAGTTTGTCCTGCAGCGCGGTGCGATGCTCCGGAAAAGTCTCCAGCCACATCACCCCGAGGAAGAGCAAGGGCACGAGGGCGAGGAGAACCCGCGCACGGTTCGAGAGAGACCGCTCCGGCGGCGTAACCCGGTATTCCACCACGTCCTCCTTCACCGAGATCGTCGCATCCGCCGCGGTCGGTCGGTTGAAGACGGGCAGCTTCTCGAAAAACTTCACCGCGAGGATCGCCACGGTCGTCGAGACCAGCGTGGCGAGGATCGTCGTGCTCACGATCGCCGTCGGATTCGGGATGCCCTGGGCCGCGAGCAGACCGATCGCCGTCGCCGGGATCAGCGTCACCGAGCTCGTGTTGATCGCGAGGAAGGTACACATCGAATTCGTCGCCGTGCCCTTGTTCGGATTCAGCTCGTCGAGGTGCTGCATCGCCTTCAGACCGAGGGGGGTCGCCGCGTTGCCGAGCCCCAGCATGTTGGCGGCGAGATTCATCACCATCGCCCCCATCGCCGGGTGATCGGCGGGCACCTCGGGGAACAGCCGTTTCATCACCGGACGCACGAAACGCGCCAGCGCCGCGACCATGCCCGACTTCTCCGCCAGCCGCATGATCCCGAGCCACAGCATCATGATCGCCCCGAGCGGAATCGCGATCCCGACCACCGCCGTCTCCACCGCCTTGAACATCCCCTCGACGATGCCGTCGTCGCCGCTCAGTTGTCCCATCAGCGCCGCCACGACGACGCCCACGACGATCATTCCCATCCAGATCCAGTTCAGCATGGAGGTATGTAAAGACGCGGGAGGCGGGCGAGGCAATGGTTTTTCTTGAGGGAGGAAAGCTAAGGAATCTCTCCCAGGTCAGAAAGCACCTGCTCCACCACCTCCGCCGAGAGACGAAAGCCGGTCCGTTGCCGGACCTCGTCGATGGCCGGTCCGACCCGCTCAAGGTGTCCCTGCTTTTTCGCCCAAACCATCATCCCCAGAAGACCAATGATGCGCAGACCGAGTGCCTTTGCCGCTTTTCTCGCATCACCGTCGTCCACGATCAGCCATTGGGCCTTGCGCTCAAGCGAGAGCGAAATAGCCGCAAGTTCCCCCGCATGTAGGTGGGAGCAATCCGGTCGAAAAAAAGGGGGAGCCACTGTCACTTCAATCAGTCCCGACTCCCTCGCCGCCAGGAGACTGTCAAAAGCAGCATCGTCTCCGATTCTTTCGAGTTCGTGCCAGACCTCTTGAGGCACCAAAACAATCCCCCAGCGCTCTTTCAACCACGGCAGCCAACCCATGATGGCCATCGCGGATAGCGGCGACGTATCACTGATCGGACAAGCCGGCCTCGAGATCATCCTTCCAATCCTCGGTGGTGTAATGGACCGGAATTTCCCGCAAACCTCTCTCCCTGTCGAATTCCAGACGTTCCAAACCCGCGAGCTTGGCAGCCTGGGCATGCGTCAGACGGTGGGCCGCGTACATGCCGCATGCGAGTTCCACGAGAAGACTTCGCCGACGAGCGCCCTCCTCGCACGGCAAAACCGATGCCACTTCATCGGGAATCTCCAGAGTTACCTTCATACACGGAGCATAGCGCTTCATGAACCTCCCGGCAAGTCGGCGCTCGTTCTACGAAAACCACCGAGTGGTGGGCGAGGCCACTCCCCTCACTCCCCCTCCTCATCCAAATGAAAATGATGCAGGAGACGGTGGAAGACCGGGGCCAGGACAAAAGCGATCGCCGTGAGAAAAACGCTGCCGCTGAAGATCGCGTAGAATGAAGCGAAGAGCTTCGCCGCATCCGTCTTCATCGGATCGACCGGCCCCATGCCCGTGAGGATCATCGAGGCGTTGGGAAAGGAATCGATCCACGGCAGTCCCGCGAATTCATGATAGCCCACCACCCCGATTCCGAGGGCCACGACGATGAAGAACAGGGCGAAGCAAACCGTCTTCGCCATCCGCCCGAGGAAGCGGTGGACGGGCAACAGTTTTTCGGTGCGGCGTTCGTACATGAATCCCGGGCCGACCATACCCCGGACTCACTTCACACGCAAAACCTTCTCATCCTTCCACAACCGCCCGTACGCATCCGTCGCCTCGACCTGGATGGGATGCGTCCCGGCGGCGATACCGGCGGGCAGGAAGGCCTTCCAGAGGTGGTCGGAGAGGATGGGGCCGTTGAGGTGGTTCTTCGCCTCGGGCCGGGCGGCCATTTCACGATCCCGGGTCTCGACGTAGTAGGGATCGGGCTCGAGCACTTTCTCCAGGGCGATCCATGCGCCTGATTCGCCGATCCGCATGCGCACGGTCGAGTCCTTCGAGCCATTGAAGACATTCACATACACGGGTGTCTTCTCCGCGTCGGCCGTCGCGATTTCGTTCGGTGAGTGGATGTGGAATTGGTAATCGGCCGGCTGGCGCGCCGCCTTGAAATCGAGGACGTGGCTCGTACCGTCGAACGTCATGATGGAATAGCCGTTCGGCGCGCCGTCGCGCATCGTCGCGTGGGGGATGCCGCGCTCGTCCTTCCCGCCCTTCCACCAGGTGCCGCAGACGGTGACGTTGACGATGTGGTGGTGCGGCTTCCCACCCTGCCAGCCATCCTTCTCATCGATGAACTGATGGGCGTGCCAATGGGTGTGACCGGAAATGGAAAGGGTGTAGGGCCTCTTTTCGATGAGCCGGTAGAGCTCGGTGCGGTTTTCCATCTCGGTGAGGGGAATGTGCATCATCAGCACGACGAGTTTCTCCTCAGGCACGAGAGCGAGATCGTTTTTCACGAAGGCGAGCTGGCGTTCGTCCAGCCCCCCCGCGTAGGTGACCCGGCCCTCGGCGTTGCGTCGTCCCCACTCGATGTCGTCGAGGGCGATGAAGTGGACCGGACCGTAGTCGAAGCTGTAGTAATTCGGACCGAAGTGGCGGTGGAAAGTCTCGTCGGAATCCTCGTCGCCGGGCGAGTCGAAATTGAGGTCGTGGTTCCCGATCACGTTGTACCAGGGGATGCCGATGAGGGCGACGTTCGCGTTCGAGGGCTCGAAGAGCTCGAGTTTGTCGAACATGATGTCACCGAGGGTGACACCGAACTTCGCATCCGTGCCGATCAGTTCGGCGATGACGTCGTCGGCGATGTAGTCGACCTGTTCGATCGTCGCGGGCTGCGGGTCGCCGAAGAAGATCGCCTTGAACTGCGCCGGCTCCTCGGCGGGCGTCAGGGCGAAATCGATCGACTCCGGGAGCGGCCCCGTCGGGGCGACGCCGGGATAGCGGAAATTCGCGGGCGAGCCCTGGGGTTTGTGGATGTAATAAAACTGCGGTATCTGCTGGTCGCTCAGCCGCGTCATCCAGCCCGAGGGTTTCACGACAAAGAAGATCGTGTCGTCCGTGACCGGCAGCGACCAGCGGCCCTCGGCGTCGGTCTTCACGATTTCGCGCTGGTTCGAGACGGCGATGTCGGGCAGGCCCGGCTCGCCGGCGTCGCGGAGGCCGTTGCCGTTCTGATCGTGGAAGACGACGCCCTTCGCCTCGTCGGCGCGGGCCGGGGAAAGAGCGAAAGAGAAAAGACCCAAGAGGGTCAGGTGGCGGAGGAAAGAGGGTTTCATGCGGAGCGATGGTTGTCGCGGATCGGAGGAGGTCAGGCAAGCCCTTTTCGGGCGCGATGGCGTCTGGACTTGATCGCCAGTTATCGACCGACCGCAGGCACGTGGACGACTTCACCGGGATTCACGAGCCCAACCGCAGAAGCGAGTTCCGCCTGAAACGGCTCGATGTCTTCCAACCGATTGCTCCTGGCGTGGATCACGACGATTCCAAAACTCAAGCCCATGAGCTTCTGCTGGAATTCGAGATTCGCGTCGATCGTGACGAAGACCTCAAATTGTCCGGAGAGGGCTGCGAGCAGTTTTCCATTTTTGAACCCGGCAAGTCCGGCTTCGGGAACGGTCGTCACATCGCATCCCGGCAACCGCGATTTCAGCCGTCGCGGCAGACACTCGTCGAGAATCACCTTTCGCATCGTCACGCTGCTGCCGGATTCTCGATCGCCTGTTCGGCTTCCAATAGCACAGCCCGGACCTGCTCGAACGTGACGGTGGGAAAGTCCTCGAGAAACTCCTGGATGGATCCTCCGCCGATCATGGTATCGAAGAGATTCTTCACGGGAACGCGCGTTCCGGCAAAAACGGGAATGCCACCGAGGATATCGGGATCTTTGAGAATCTCGCTCACGGCCGCAGTATACCCCCTCCCGTTCCTCGGGGCAACCCGGCAGGTCCGGGAGCCAGGGCGGGGCCTCACGCGTTCCCGTCCGCGTTTTTCGCGGGAAATCTGGCAAAATGCCGGTGTCATGAGCACCTCATTCGCGAACCGCTTTTGTCCCGGACCGGTCTCCCGGCGCAGTTTCCTCCAGATCGGCGGCTTCAGTGCCGCGGGCCTCGGGCTCAGCGATCTCCTCCGTTACGAGGCCTTCGGCGCGACGGAGGGCTCCCCTTATGTCAAGAACGACAAGTCGGTCATCTTCATCTGGCTCCCCGGCGGCATGCCGCACATGGAGACCTACGACATGAAGCCCGACGCGCCCGCGGAATACCGCGGAGTCTTCGCTCCGATCCGCACGAACGTAAAAGGCATCGAGGTCTGCGAGCTGCTGCCGATGCATGCGAAGATCGCCGACAAGTTTGCCATCGTGCGCTCGATCCAGCACGAGTTCGCCGACCACGGCGGAGCACACAAACGGATGATGACCGGCCGCGCGCCCAAGACCCCGACCGGAACGGTCAACGATGCGCCCGCTGTCGCGAGCATCGTGAAGAAGGTCATCGGCAACACCGGCAACGGCATGCCCACGAGCGTCGCCGCAGTCGATCGCGGCCGCCATGGCATCGACACCTTCGCCTTCGGCCCGGCCTGGCTCGGGGCCTCGCAGTCGCCCTTCATCGTCGCGGGCGATCCGAGCGCGGCGGATTTCAAGGTCGACAACATCGGGGTGAAGCAGGAGATGGAGACCCGTCTCGACGACCGCCTCGCCATGCTCCAGGGGATGGACCGCCTCCGCCGCGACCTCGACAAGAGCGGGGTGATGGAGGCGATGGATTCCTTCAACGTCCAGGCCATGGACATGCTGACAAGCACCCAGGTGCGCGATGCCTTCGACCTTTCGAAAGAGTCCGATGCCGTGCGCGACCGCTACGGCCGCCATGCCTACGGTCAGCGCGGGCTGATGGCCCGTCGTCTCGTCGAGGCGGGGACGCGCTTCGTCACCGTCGTCTGGGAGAACCCCTTCCCCGGCAAACCCATCCCTGAAAACTGCGCCTACAACTGGGACTCCCACGCGGTGAACTGCGACATCTTCGCCGACTGCCGCTGGCGCATGCCGAGCTACGACCAGGCCCTCACCGCCCTCATCGACGATCTTTACGCCCGCGACCTCGATGAAAAGGTGATGCTGGTCGTCGCGAGCGATTTCGGCCACACCCCGAAGATCAACACGCAGCGGGGCAATACCTCCAAGGTGATGCAGCCCGGCCGCGACCACTGGCCGAAGGCGATGTCCGTCCTCGTCTCGGGCGGCGGCGCGCCGATGGGACAGGTCATCGGGGCGACGAATGCGAAGGGCGAGGAGCCCGTCGAGCGCATCCTCTCGCCGAACGATCTCTGGGCCACGGTCTACCGTCACCTCGGGATCGATTACAACACCTATCTCCGGAATCTCGAGGGCCTGCCCATGCAGATTCTGCCCTACGGCAAGCCGATCGAGGAACTCTCCGCCTGATCCGATGCGCGCGATTTTTCACGCGGTCATTTTCGTCTCCCTCGGTGTCTCGGGATCGCTCGGTGCCATCCCCCTCTCCGTCCGTACCCATTCCGGCACCGGTGCCATCGATCTCGCGGGTGGTGATGACCGCCGCCAGGTCCTCGTGATCGAGGGCGAACACCGCGATCGCACCCGGGAGGTGCGTTTCAGCCTCGCCCCCGAAGGCATCGCCCGGATCGACTCGACCGGCTGGATCGAGCCCCTCGCCGACGGTGCCGCCGTCCTCACCGTTACGGCACCCGAGCCGGGAGCCGCGCCTGTCACCGTGCCGG
>JALRFZ010000524.1 GCA_023253615.1 Verrucomicrobiales bacterium
CGCCGGGCAGTTCGAGAACCAGGCGCGTGCCAGCAAACAATTGGGATTCGTCGTGCCCTTCGCCCTGCTCGCGATCTTCATGATCCTCATCACCACCCTCGGAGCGGTGCGACAGGCCCTGTTGATTCTCGCCAACATTCCCTTCGCCCTCATCGGCGGCATCCTCGCCCTCTTTTTCGCCGGCTTCTACCTCTCCGTGCCCGCGTCGGTCGGCTTCATCGCTTTGCTCGGGCTCGCGATCATGAATGGTGTCGTGATGGTCACTTTCTTCAACCAGCTTCGCGAGGAAGGTGCCACCGTCATGGAGGCCGTCACCAATGGAGCGGAGCGCCGGGTCCGCCCGGTGTTGATGACCGCATTGCTCGCGATCCTCGGACTGGTGCCGCTGCTGCTCGCGTCGGGTCCCGGATCCGAGATCCAGAAGCCCCTCGCCGTCGTCGTCGTTGGCGGCACGATCACCTCGACCACTCTCACCCTGCTCCTCCTGCCCGCCCTCTACCGCCGCATCGAGGAGTGGATGGAAAAACGATATCCGGCATGAATCCACTTCTTTTCACCATGGTGACGGCAGGAACCCTGTTGGAGATGGACGCATCACTCTTTGACTTGATCAATCAGTCCTGGTCTGCTCCCGCCCTCGATCGGATGATGCCGGTCGTATCATCGCTCGATGTATGGAAGCCGCTGCTTTTCGCGGGAATTGGCTGTCTCCTGATCTTTGGAGGAATGTCAGGAAGAAGGTTTCTTCTGGTGTTGTCTGTCGGATTGATGATAGGCGACGGGCTTTTCGCGCACGCTTTGAAACATGCTTTCGGGCGGCTTCGTCCACGGGATGTCAGGGAGGGCGCGATCGTCCGGAGTCTCGCTCCCGGAGAACCGAAATGGCTTCACGTGATGGAGCCGCCGGTCGTGGTCGTTTGCCATCCCGGCACGGAGAAAGTCTCCCACGGGAACTCGTTTCCCTCGGGGCACGTGGTGAACCTTTTCACGGTGGCGACGGTCGCGTTCGCCTTCCGGCGGGTTGCCGGGGTCCTCGTGGGAATCCTGGGGCTGTTGATGGCATGGTCCCGCATCTATTGCGGTGCCCATTGGCCGA
The DNA here is from genome assembly GCA_023253615.1 of Verrucomicrobiales bacterium. GTDB lineage: Bacteria > Verrucomicrobiota > Verrucomicrobiia > Verrucomicrobiales > DEV007 > Arctic95D-9. Next base: position 1,097 of record JALRFZ010000524.1, read on the forward strand.
GTGACATCCCGCCTTCCATCGTGATCGGAATCGTCTCCGGGTTGGCTTCGATCTGGCTCATCGGGAGGGTGCTGCCATGGTTTGTCCGAAAGCTGAACCCACCGGGAGGCGGTCGGTGGCCCTACCTGGGTGTCGCCCCCCTCCGATGCCCCGCTCCAGTGAGCGGCGATGAGGTGTTTTCCTCCCAAGCGGAACGGATGCGGGGTGACACCGGCACCCAGACCTCCTTTCATCTCCTCCCAGACCCGATCTTCGAAGACCATCAGACCGGTGGGAATTTCCCCCATCACCTCTGCAAGCTCGTCTGCCGTGTGCAGCACCTGACCGCGTCGTCCGGTGTAGAGCGCCAGGTTTTCCCCGTTCAGCCGGTAAAGATAAAGACGTCCGCCCTCCGGGATGAATGCATCGGCCAGAGGTATCAGCTCCTTGGGTGTTTTGTGATCGTTGAAGAGCGGTAGCAGCCTGCCCCCGATGGTGGCGAAGAGGATCGCCCAAAGCGATGCGAGGCGCCACGGAGCGCGGGGATGTGGTTTTGTCAGGAAAAGGGAAGCCGCCATGCAGACGAGCGCGACAACGAGTCCGGGCACGGCGGTCAGGAAGGGGACGGAGCGCAGGGTTTCGAGCGTTTCAAGCAGCTCGTCATTTGATCCTTTTCCAAATGATCCAGCGGATTCAATCAGGCCGGGAAGGAAGGGTGATGCCAGGACGAGGACGAGGAGAACCCCGACCAGAATCGGCGGAAACCACGCGAGCGCCCGCCGCACCCTTGCCAGATGAGTGGTCTCCCGGAATCCTTTCCACGCCGAGGCAACGAACAGCGCGAGGGCGGGGTAAACGAGAAGGATGTAGAGATTGCGTTTCGAGGGGCTGAGGCTGAAAAACACGATCACGAGCACCATCCATCCGGTCAGTCGTCGGCGCAGGGCGCGATCCTCTTCATTTCCTCCCAGCGCCATCCAGGCAAACGGCAGCAGGACTGCCCACGGCAAACCATCGAGAGGAAAGTAGGTGAGGAAGTAGTAGAAGGGTTCGCGATGACCGAATTCGCCCTGGGCTCGGTCGATATTCTGTGAAAAGAGGAGCTCGTCGAGGTATCCCGCGGGAGGATGATTCAAGGCGACAAGGGCAAGCCAGGTTCCCGGTAAGGCCAGCGCCACGATGGGCCCCCAAACCCAGTGCCATCGCCGCAGATCGGAGGTTTCACGGGCGGCGATCTTCGCGGTGAGGTAGGCGAGCAGGGGGACGAGAAATCCGACGGGCCCTTTCGCGAGCACCGCCAGTCCCATGCAAAGGTAGGCGAGGAAGGCGCGTCCGGACGACGCTTTGGCATCCTGTGAAAAGAGGGCAAGGAGCGCCAGCATCTCCAGGCCGCACAGCAGCATGTCGATCTGGCCCCAGCCACCTTCCTTGTAGACGAGGTAGGTGGCGGCACAGATCAGGGCCGCCGCCCCATCGTCGCGACCCCGGTTCCAGAGGCGCATGAGCATGACGACAGACCAGAGGGTCGCCACGGCACCGAGCAGACTGGGAAAGCGGGTCGTCCAGGAGTTGATCTCACCTCCGGCAAGCAGGCTCGCCGAGGCATTGATCAACCAAAACATCAGCGGCGGTTTGTGCGCGTAGTATTCCCCGTTGCGATGGGGTACGAGCCAATGGCCTTCCTCGCGCATCTCCTTGGCGACATAGGCAAATCGTGCCTCGTCGGGGGCCCAGAGTTCACGACGGAGGTGCTCGCCGCCCCAATACAAAAGGGCAAAGACAAACAAGATCCCCAAAGCCCCGGCCGGCCGGGACCAGATGCGCCGAAGCAGTTCCATGATTCGACGAAAAGATCGCCGATTTGGTGGAGATTTCACCTGACTCGCATCGCCGCCATCGCGCCCGTGCGCGAGGCGAGTTCGCGGACGGAGATTTCCCACGTGCCGGGGTCCTCGTTCCGGGCGAGGTCGAGCTGGATTTGCAAGAGGCCGTCCTCGGTGGCGCGGTAGCCGCTGCCTTCCGCGAGACGTCCGTTGCTGTCGCGGATCTCGACGAGCAGCGGGACGACCGCCGGGAGCGGCTTGCCCGCGGGATCGTTCACCGAGATCGTCACCGGTACGGTTTCCCCGGGTTTGGCGGACCCGGGCGCGGTGACGGCGACCCCGGCGATCGGGCGGGGAAGCGCCATGTAAAGGCGGCCGTCGCAGGGGGCCAGGTCGACCTCTAGCGACGAGGGGTTTGTCAGGGCGACCTCGCGTCCGGCGACGAGATCGTAGAGATGGGCGGGTGGATCATGGTGGAATGTCAGGGTGCCGGAGGCGGGCAGTCCGTTTTCCATGACGAGACCGTGCCGGCCCACGTATGCGCCGAATTCGCGGTGGTCGTTGAGGAGGAAATGGTAGTCCGCTTCGCCTGCGCGCCGGCTGCGCACGAGGATCTCGGGTTGGTCGAGTGAGACGGGACGGACGAGCCCGAGCGCCTCGAGGCGCGGACCGAGGTCGGCGGCGAGGGCGAGGACCTTCGCTTTGTCGAGATCCGCCTTCTTCTCGCGGCGGAAGCTGGCGAGGGTGATATCGGCCTTCAAACCCGGACAGAGGAATTCGTCCGCCACCACCTTGCCGCCCGCCGCCTGCCAGGCCGCGATCGCCTTCACGACCGGTGCGGTGAGCACGTCGCATTCCGGCATGACGAGAAATTTACTTCCCGCGAGCCCATCGCGCAGCAGGGTTTCCTCATAGATCACGTCGCAGCGGACGTGGGCATGCTGCAGCGCGAGCCAAAGGTCGGCGGACCACCCGAGATTGCTGCCGTAACCGCCGCGCCGCGCGAACATCTGCGAGGTGAAGCTTTCGATAAAGGCCACGTCGGAACGGGTGTCGGGGATCTTGAGGAGTGCCGGTCCGAGGGGCTCGACGACCTCTTCGACCAGTCGCTTCAGCTCGTGCTGCGTGTGGGGATTGGTGTAGCGATAGGCCCCGGGGCTGTCGGTCTCGACGAGGGACTGCCATCCGTGATACATGATGCCGCGCACGGGACGGGAAAGTTTCGTCCACAGCGCCTCGCGCAGGTGCATGGGCGAGATCGTGATGTAGGCGGCATCGGGATCGTGATCGACCCACGGCACCGGGGCTTCGGTGCTGGCGCCGATCGGTGCGGTCTGCGAGCGATACCAGATGATCTGCGTCATCTTCATCACCTCCTGCCCTTTGCCGCCGGCTTCGGCCATGGCGAAGAGTTGGTCGGTGCAGAGACCGATGCGCTGGGGATCGGGATAGGTGTAGGTCCAGTGCGAAAGGACATCGACATCGCCACCGGCCCCAGAGAGACTCGGCTGGCGCACGGCGGGATCGAAGAAGGTGCGGAAGCCGGGGCGGGCGTTTTGCTTCAGCCCCTCATGCAGGGCGGTATGGAGTCCATTCCATCCGTCGCCCACCGACCAGAACCAGCGATAGTATCTCAACACCGGGTGATCTTCGGGAATGACACGGTCGGCGGGGAAATCCTTCAGCGTTTTCCAATCGACGCCCCAGCGATTCACCACCTCGGCGGGGATATCGCCTCCGGAGAAGGCGCGGTAGTTGGCGAGATCCACCTCGTTGAACGAAGGTGTGGAGGAGTCGCGCACCTCCGTGTTCACCAGCGCCATGGTAAAGGCGGGATGATCGCCGTAGGCGGCGGTGATGGACTCGCCCACGTGGCGGAAGAAGGGCGCGAATTCGGGAATGGAAGCGCAGATGTCCTGTCGGGCATAGGGTTTTCCATCGCGCCCGACCCGCAGATTCGCGGGATCGGACTCGAGGACGCGCATCGGCGAGACGCCCGCGACGACTTCGAGCCCGTTGGCGAGGGCTTCGTCGAGGTAAGCGCGGTTCCGCGCGATGTAGGCGTCGTCGCCGGGTGGGACGGGTTTCTTCTCCCGCCAAATCTCGCTCGCGAGAGCGCTCATGCCGATGAAATGGGTGAAGCCGAGATCCTTCAATCGCGGGATCTCCTCGCCTCCCGCGCCCCACATGACCACCGGCATGCGCTCGGGCAGGCGTGCGACGAGGGAATAGGCCGCTTCGCGCGAAGTGCCGCGGGTTTGTGGTTTTGTCAGGTCGAGCCGCGCACGGAAGGTGTAATCACCGGGCCGCAAGGTCGTATCGACCGGAAACTCCGCGACGTGGGCGGCGCCGGGGGCGAGGGCCGGCAGTGCGATGGTCTCGGTCGCGCCACCGTCCGACCACGAGAGGTCGAGGCTGGCGCCTTCGAGCGGCTCGCGGCGCAGGTTCGTGCAGGTGACGCGGAGCGGAGCGGCTTTCTCCATGCGTTGCCAGACGCGCCGGTCCGACGTGATCTCGAGCGACACAGGCTCGAAGGCGAGGACGCCCTGACAAAGACGCACTTCATCGATCAGGCCGGGGAATCCGCCGTAGTTGCTGCCGAGGCGGTCGCCGATGGAGAGGCCTTTTGTGCCCGGCACGGCTCCGCCGACGCCGGGATGGTGATGACGGCCGGCGCTCTGTCCGTCGATGAAAAAACGCCCCTCGCCCGCGCCATCATAGGTGAAGGCGAGGTGACGCCAGACGCCGGGTTCGTACTTCGCCGCTTCGGAGTAGAAAATGCGCGAGTCCGATCCGAAGCCGATCGTCACCCACATGCGGCGGAGGCCCGCTCCATCGGCTTCGCCGAGTTGCCATTGGTAGTCGGTGTGATCGACGTATTTTTTGTCGAGCAGGTAGCAGCGGAGGCGCGGCTCGAACTCGGCCTTCGGAGCGATCCACATCTCGAGGGTGAAGGCTCCGGTGAAACTCAGAGCGGGCCGGTGCGGCGTGACGGCGGCGTGTCGTTTGTCCTGCACGGGAAATCCGGGAAAACACTCCAGCGCTCCGCCCTGTTTGCCCGCGGCATTCAGCACCGCTCCGCCTTCGAGGGTCAGGTGATGGCCTTTGCAGGAGAGATCGGCGAGGGCTGTCTCCGGAGTGGCACCGTCGAATTTCCAGTAGCCGGCCACCTTCGCGCCGGTCGCATCGGTCCCCGTGTAGCCGCTCTCCCATGTTTCCATGAGAGGGGCGGCCGAAAGGCCGGCGGCGAAAATCACCGAGGGCAACATCAGGAGGGGGCGGATCGACATGCGATCATCGTCCGCCAATCCGAGCGCGGCGTCGATGGCTTGCTCGCGCCAGAACCGGTAAGCGATGGCGCCCTCTCAGCGCTTCCCGCCCTTGCCGCTGAGTGTCACCTGGTAGAGCGGCGTGTCAGGATCGTTGCTGGTCAATCTCAAGATGGCGGAGCATCTCACGACACCGTCGCGATCTGCCCGCGGATCGACGGGACGAGGCGGGGATCGGTCTCTACCGCGCCGAGGAAGGAGGGATAGCGCGGCTCCCACCCGGTGGCGCGGAGGGCCGCGTTCGAAACGATCTTGTGCGTCCATCCCCGCTTGCGACCGGGATCCGGTGGCGCGAGCGGGGGCACGGGCAGGCCGAAACAGGCGGCGAGCTTTTCATAACACTCGCGCTGGGTGACCGGGGTGTCATCGACGACGTTGAAGGTGGCTCCGGCGCTGGTGGCGGGTCCGTGGTGGAGGAGATGGCGGATTGCTCCGGAGGCGTCGTCGCGGTGGATCTGGTTGAGGTAGCGGCTGGGATCGACATCCTCGATCGCCGCGCTGCCTTCGAGCAGTTTCTTGAGATGGACGGAGCGACCGGGACCGTAGATCCCGGCGAGGCGCAGGGCCATGCCGCCGCTGCCACGGGCGAGCGCCTCGGCCTCGAGGAGGAGACGCCCGGTCTCGCGGTCGGGGGTCGTGTCCGAGGATTCATCCACCACCGAGCCGTCGGTCTGGCCGTAGACGCTCGTGCTGCTGGTGAAGAGGACGGGCACTCCGGGGAAAATCGCGCGGAGGTTGCGCATTCCTTCGACGAAGACAGCTTCGTAGGTCTCGGCCCCGCCGCGGCTGGAGCTGGCACAATGGACGATGGCGTCGGGCCGGGCGAAGGGCAGGCCTTCCCTCACCGCGACGAGTGAACCGGGCAGGCTGACATCCCCGGAGAGCAGGGGATACGGGCCTCTCTGAGGCTCCCCGCGATGCACGGCGACGACTTCGTCGCCCGCTGCCAGCAGATCCGCTGCCAGCGACGTGCCGAGATAGCCATGACCGAGAAGGAGGACGCGGAGAGAACCCATAAGATGGGATACGTATGCAACGCGGTCGGGGGAACCCGGGAACTCAGGAGCGGGGAGCCTGGGGGGCGGGTCGGGTCGCGGCGACCGGATCGGCGGGGGGAGTGACGGGCGCGGCGGCTTCCTCGCGGCGGCGCGCGGGCAGGTCCACCGGCAGCTCGACGGGGGTCGGAGGCGCGGCATCCGGACGGGGCGCGAGGTGGGATGACCGTCCGTCGTGGATCGGATGGGACACCGTGCCGTCGGCATCGATCGTCTCCTCCGCCGGGCCTTCCCCGACGACGAGGTCGGGCACCGGGCCAAAGAGTCGCTCTCCCTCACTCCCCATCGGCGAGAGCGTGGCGATGATGATGAGATGGACGAGAGTGACGCCAAAGATGATGCACACCGTCTGGAAGGAGAGTTTCATGGGGGCGGAATAGGGAAGGGGGGGCGGAGAAGGACGGGCTGCCAGGATCAGTAGCCGCGCAGACCTTTGCCCGCGGCCGCGGTTGTCTGCCGGGCGATGGGATTCACGCGGAAGGGGCTCGATTCTTCCTCCTCGGCCTCGGAGCGGAGGAGTCGGTCGCGGATGGAGTGGTAGCGCTTGCATTCCTCACCGGTCTCCGACGGATCCTTGGGGAGCGGATCGGATGCGGCGGGAGCGGGACGCTCGCGGCGTGGCGGAGGCGCGGATTCCGCCGTCGCGGGGATGCCCCCGCGGGGAAGCGGAGCTTCGGGTTCCCTTCCGGCCGCGGCCCGGGTCGGAGTCGGACCGACGGCGGCGGGACCGGCGGGATCGAGCGTCGCGGCGAAACTCCGCTCGAAAAGACGGTGGATGTCGTCGCGGAAGCGTTCGAGCTCCTGTTTGCGCTTGCGCACCACGTTGCGGAAGGCGATGCGGGCGATCACGGCCGGCGCGGCGACGAACAAGGCGGTCGTGAAGTAGCCGAGTCCGGCACCGACGCGCGGGGCGAGCTGGGCGAACTCCTTGGCCTCGTCGAAGCCCTTCATGAGGGTCCAGACGAGACCGAAGGTGCCTAGAAGGAGGGCGGCCGCGGCGATGAGACGGAGGCTCTCGATGCCGTTCTGCAGGTGGTCCACAGCGGAGCGGAAGCCGGTCAGGAAGGCCTTGCGGAGAAAATCGATCTGGTGCCCGACGAGCTTGCCGGCCGGGTGGAGACGCTGCTGCATGCGATTCTGCGGCTCGCGCGAACCGAGCAACTGGTAGGCGGTCTCGCGGGCTCCGGCATGGTAGACAAGGGATTTCAGGGCGAACTCGTTCTCCCATCCCTCTTCGAACACCTCGAGCGTCGTCTTCGACCGGCGGAGACGCTCGGTGAATTCCTCGTCAGCCCGCCGCATCCGGCGCAGTTGGGCGAGCTTCGACAGGATCGTCACCCATCCGATGATCGAAAGCATGAAAAGCAGCCATACGACCACCTTGCCGGGAAAGACCGGCTGATCGATCGCCGCGCGGATGCTGGCCAAAACAGGAGGAAGAATGGCGCTGAACAACATGGGGGATTTTTAAAAAAGAGGATGATGGTCCACGGGGGGGTCGGAAATTTTATAAAATAACTTAGAATTCTAAACAAACAAGAGATTCCGTGACAAATTCGTGAGAGCTTTTCCCGACGGAAAGCGTTCGAATCCAATCGCCGGGTGCTTTTGTAATCGCCAGAACGACTCTGAATGCCCATCTTCGGAGTCGCAGTTTCCGCCGATGGCGGATAGAATCCAGAATTCCCCCAGACCGACATCCTGACATGAGCACCTTCCTTTTCATCCTCATCGGACTCGCCGTCCTCCTCCTCCCCGTGATCTTCGTGATCGGGCTCTACAACGGGCTCGTGAAGCTCCGCAACCGCTACAAGAACGCCTTCGCCCAGATCGACGTGCAATTGAAGCGCCGCTACGATCTCATCCCGAATCTGGTCGAGTCGGTGAAAGCGTTCATGACCCATGAGCGGGAGACTCTCGAGGCCGTGATCCAGGCCCGGAACGTCGCGACCTCGGCGCGGGAGCATGCCAACACGGCCGACGCCGCTTCGATCCAGCAGCTCGCCAGCGCCGAAGCGGGCCTTGGCGGGGCGCTCGGCCGCCTCTTCGCGCTGTCGGAGAGCTACCCCGAGCTGCGCAGCAACCAGAACATGCTGCAGCTCCAGGAGGAACTCACCTCGACGGAGTCGAAGGTCGCCTTTGCCCGCCAGTCCTACAACGACGCGGTGATGCACTACAACAACAAGCTCGAGATGTTCCCGACGAACTTCATCGCGGGCATGTTCAACTTCGTGCCGGCCACGTCCTTCGAGGTCTCGAGCGACGCCGAGCGCGAGAGCGTGACGGTCAAATTCTGAGGCACGCGCCTGCCGCAGCGGCCCGGCGTCCCGCCCCGTCACGGAGATGGACTTCTTCGAACATCAGGAGGTCGCGAGGAGGAAATCCCACGTCCTCATCTTTTACTTCCTCCTCGCCATCGCGGGCATCATCGCCGCGGTCTACGGGCTGGTGGTGCTGATCTTCGCGTTCACCGGGGAGAAGATCGGCGACCCGGCCGGACCGCGTTTCTGGGATCCCTCGATCCTCCTCTTCACGGCGGCGGGCACGGCTTCGGTGATTTTCCTCGCCTCATCCTTCAAGACCCTGCAACTCTCCGGGGGCGGCGGTGTCGTCGCCCGCGAGCTGGGCGGCCGCGAACTCGACGTGAACACCACCGATTTCCACGAGCGGCGTCTCCTCAATCTCGTCGAGGAAATGGCGATCGCTTCCGGCGTGCCGGTGCCATCGGTCTACGTGATGGACGCGGAGGATTCCATCAACGCCTTCGCCGCGGGTCGCTCGCCGAGCGATGCCGTGATCGGCGTCACCCGCGGCTGCATGACGCTGCTGACGCGCGATGAACTGCAGGGAGTCATCGCCCACGAGTTCTCGCACATCCTCAATGGAGACATGCGGCTGAACATCCGGCTGATGGGCTTGATCTTCGGCATTCTCTTTCTTTCCCTCATCGGCGAGTTCATCCTTCGCAATGCCTTCCGTGGCTCGGGCTCCTCGAAGAAAGAAGGCGCCGGGATCGCTCTCGTCATGGTCGTGGGCGGGCTCGGGCTGCTCCTCATCGGCTACGTCGGCGCTTTCTTTGCAAACCTCATCAAGGCTTCCGTCTCGCGGCAGCGGGAATACCTCGCCGACGCCTCGGCGGTGCAGTTCACCCGCAATCCCGAAGGCATCGCCGGAGCCTTGCTGAAAATCGGCGGCCTTGCCTCGGGTTCGAAGGTCGCCCATCCCATGGCCAAGGACGCGAGCCACCTCTTTTTCGGCAGCGCCCTCGACTCGATGTTCGCGACCCATCCGCCCCTGCCCGAACGCATCCGGCGCATCCTCCCCCACTGGAACGGTGATTTCGGCAAGGTCACCCTGCGACCCATCAGTGAAAAGCAGGACCGCGCGCGAACCCCGCGCCAGACCAAGGGCGGTGGTGCCGCCGGGACGGTCGCGGGTTTCGCGATGAACGAGGCGGGCGAGCCGCTGCGCCTCAATGCCGAGGCCGCGATGGCGAGTTTCACGACCGTGCATCCGGAGCAGGTCGATCTCGGCCGCGAGCTGCATGAAAGCCTCCCCGCCCACTGGCTCGAGGCCTGTCGCTCGCGCCCGGGCGCACAGTGCCTCGTCTTCGCCCTCCTCCTCGCGCAGGATGACACCCTCCGCGCCGAGGAGGTCCGCCGGCTCCGCGAGCTCACCGACGAAGCCACCGCGGAGCGTTCCGCCCACCTCTTCGGCGAGCTTGCCCCGGTGCATTCCGCGGTGAAGATCGGCCTGCTCGATCTCGCCATCCCCACCCTGCGGCACCTCAGTCGCGACGAGTACGCGCGCTTCCGCGAGATCACCCACCGCCTCATCACCAGCGATGAGAAGGTCGATCTCTTCGAGTTCATGCTCCTGCAGATCGTGACGCGGCACCTCGACGTGCATTTCGAGAAAAAACGTCCCGAGAAAATCCGCCATCACCGGTTCCACCCCCTTCTCGAAGATGTCGGCGTCGTCCTTTCCGCCCTCGCCGCGATGAGCCATCCCTCGGACGAGGCGAGCGCCGCCGCCGCCTTCACCGCCGCCACCGCACGCCTCCGGGAACGCTATTTCGTCGAAGTCGGGCACCAGCCGGCCGCGGCCTGCGGACTCGACCGCATCAAGCTTGCCCTCGCGAATCTCGCGCACGCCTCGCCGGTGTTGAAGAAACATTTCCTCGAGGCGTGCGGCCTCAGTGTCATGGCCGACGAAGGCGTTTCCAGCCGGGAAGCCGAACTGATCCGCGCCGTCGCCGACGCGATCGGATGCCCCATCCCCCCGTTCGTGAGGGCGGCTCGCCGGATTTGAGTTCGAAGTGACGATTTTGCTCCGTTTTTCCGCATCTTCCCGCTATGCTCGGGACCGGTCGGATCGTTGGAAAACCGGGACCTGAAAGAGTTTGCATAACACCGCCGTATCGGACGTCTCGCTCCGCGGTGTCGTGCCGACCAGTCACGGCCCCGACCGCTTTGAATTCTCTTTTCCACCATGAACGCCCTGCTCCGCCGCTTCGTCCCCGCCGCCTTCCTCCTCGTCATTCTGCTCAGCGGAGGCCCGGCCCTCCTCCGGGCGCAGGATGAGGCGGTGGGAAAATCCGCCCTGACCTTCGACCGCTATCCCTATAGCTTCGATTCCTCCAATCCGCTGAAGCCCGATTCCTCCGTGCTTCTCCGTTTCAACGTCCCCGTCAAACCCGACGCGGTCGAAGGCAGTCTGCGGCTCTACGATCAGCCGAACGAGCGTTTCGCCGCCGTCTCCGCCTCGCGTCCGACGCAGGAGAACCTCGGCGGTTTTTTCCGCGAAGTGCCCGCCGACATCCCGCTCGAGCATTACGTGCTGATCCGGCCCGCCTCCCCCCTGCCCCTCGGCGGCACCTGGTTCATCAACGCGCAGGCCGGACTCGCCTCCGCCGACGGCACCCACCGGATCATCGAGAGCAGCCTCGACTACATCGGCGAGCTCGAGTTTTTTCAGATCAACGAGATCCTCGCGGTGAACGCCTACGACAGCGCTCCCGAACTCGTGATCCGCCACAACAAGGGAGCGATGGCGGCCGGCTTCGAGGATGCGAAACTCGCCGGCTACATCACCATCAGGCCGGCTCCTCCCGGACTGAAGATCGAGTCCTACGGCGGCGGGTTCCAACTCACCGGCGGATTCGCCTATGGCACCGAATACGAGGTGACCGTGCGCGACGGCCTCATCGCCAACGACACCACCCAATTGGAACAGGTCGTCACGGAGAAGGTCACCTTCGTGCCCAATCCCGGCTTCATCACCTACCCCGCCTTCGCTTCGACCCAGAACGCCTCGGGCCACCGCAAGTTCGACGTCCGCACCGGCAATCTCACCGGCGTGCGCACCCGTGTGAAGGCGCTCAAGGGCAAGGACGTGATCCTCGCCCTCCGCGAGTATCAGGACAAATACGAAGGCTGGGGCGAGAAGCAGGCCCTCGCCTTCGAAGCCATCCCCGGGCAGACCATCTACGATCAGTTCCGCGACGCCGAAGCCGGGATCGATACGACCGAGACGGTCTCGCTCGATTGGAACGACCTGATCAAGGGCGCCACCACCGGAGCCTTCTATCTCTGCAGCGAAGGCGATTCCTCCACCCGCGAAAAACTCGCCGTCGGTGCGCAGTCGCTCATCCAGCTCACCGACATCGGCCTCGCTTGGAAACAGGGTGAGGACGGGACCACCGTCTACGCCTTCTCGCTGAAATCGGGGCAGCCCCTCGCCGGGCTCGACCTCAGCCTCTGCGACGAAAACGCCGCCTCCCTCGCCCAAGCCAAGACCGACGCCGGCGGAGTCGCCCGCTTCCAGCGCGATCTCTACCACGCCACCGACAAGCGTCTTTTCCTCGACGCCGCCCTCGGCGAAGACCGCCACGTGATTTCTTTCCACGAAGATCTCGAAAGCGTCGGCCTCTGGAGCTTCGGCGTCGACCAGCGCTGGGACGACATCCTCCCCGGCGAGCGCCGCACCCTCATCTTCACCGACCGCGATGTCTATCGTCCCGGTGACGAGGTAAAAGTGAAGTCGATCTCCCGCTTCATCGACGCCGACAAACTCACCGGACCCGGTGAAGGTGCCGCCCGCCTCCGCGTCTTCGACGCGCTCCATCGCCAGCTCTTCGAGCGCGACATCACCTTCGGCAAGAACGGCAGCTACGACACCGCCTTCACCCTTCCGACCGAAGGCATGGGCTGGCACTCGATCGAGATCGACTTCAATCCCGTCGCTGCCGCAAACACCCCCGAAGGAGAAGAATCCGAGCCCGACTGGCGTCTTATCTCCACCTATGCCTTCCAGGTCGAGGATTACCGCGTCAATACCTTCGAGGTGAACGTCGCGGCCGAGGAGGAGTATGCCCAGGGGGCCGAACTTTCGATCCCGGTCAGCGCCCGCTACTTCATGGGCAAGCCGCTCTCCAAGGCCGAGCTGAACTGGATGGTCTACGCGGAGAACGATTTCCCGCGCCCCCGCGGCTTCGATGAATTCGAATTCGGCAACCGCACCGTCGAGGAGGAAACCTACAGCACCGAAGGCACCGCCGCGCTCAGCTCGAAGGGCGAGGCCGCCGTCGCCTTCTCGCTGCCGGAACAATCGCCCCATCCCGGTCCCCGCAGCGTCGCCGTGACCGCCTCCGTCACCGACGCGAACCAGCAGACCCTCTCGGGATCGAAGCGGTTCATCGTCCACAGTTCCGACTTCTACCTCGGCCTGCGCCAGCCCGACGGCGTCCATCGCGCCGGCGACAAGGCCGTCTTCTCCCTCGCCGCCGTCACCACCGACGGCAAGGCCCACACCGCTCCCGTCGAGACCAACGTGCTCGTCGAGAAAGAGGAGTGGACCACCGTGAAGGTGATGGGCGCCAATGGCAGAATGACCCACCGCAACGACCTGCGTCTCCGCACGATCTCGGACGAGCGGCTCACTCTCAAGACCAAAGTCGATGCCGCCACCGGCCTCACCAAGGCGATGCCGCACACCCTCACCTTCGCCGAAGCGGGCGATTACCAGGTCACCCTCACCGCGAAGGATGGCAAAGGCCGTGACATCGTCACGAAGGTAGGCTTCACCGTCATCGGCGCCGAGGAGCCCTCGTGGTCGTGGCACGATGTCATCCGCATCGACCTTGTTCCTGACAAAGACACCTACAAGGTCGGCGACACCGCGAAACTCCTCGCCCGTTCGCCCGTCTTCGGCCACGCCCTCTTCACCGTCGAGCGCGGCGGCGTGCGCGAGACCCGTTCCGTCGTGATCGATCAATACGAGACCATCCTCGAGGTGCCCGTCGGCGAGGGATCCGCGCCGAACCTTTTCGCCTCGCTCCTCATCATCCGCGGTTCGGGCGAGAGCCCGCACGTCCACAAGGCCGCCGACTACCGCCTCGGTTATTGCAAGATCGCGGTCGACGATCCTGCGGTCAGCCTCACCATAAACGTTTCCGCCGGTGAAGCCGAGTATTACCAGCCCGGCGAGGAGATCGAATTCACCGCCACCGTGCTCGATCACGAGGGCAAAGCCGTCTCCGGCGCCGAGGTGACCTTCTACGCCGTCGACGAGGGGGTCCTCTCCCTCACCGGCTACCAGACCCCGGATCCCGGCGAGACCTTCCATGCACCCTTCCCGCTCTCGGTTTGGACCGGGCAAAGCCTCGGCGCGCTTCTCCCCGAGAATCCGCTGGAGCAGGACTTCGGCAACAAAGGTTACGTCATCGGTGGCGGCGGTGGTGGATTCGGGATCGATCCCGACCGCATCCGCAAGGACTTCAAGGCCCTCGCCTTCTGGGAGGCCGCGCTCGTCACCGATGCGAACGGCGTCGTCCGCGCCAAGGCCATCGCCCCTGACAATCTCACCACCTTCCGCGTCATGGCCATCGTCGCCGAGGGCAACCGCTTCGGCAGTGGCGAAACCCCCGTGGTGATCAACAAGCCGCTCATCATCGAGCCCGCCCTGCCCGGCTTCACCAACATCACCGACCAGATCGACGTCGCCGCCGTGCTCCACAACAACAGCGGGGCCGCGCAGGAGGTCGAAGTGACCGTGACCCTCGATCCCCACGCGATCTTCCTCGGCCGCATCGGCGAGATCATTCCCACAAGTCTCGCCCCCGCGCCCGACGCCGGACAAAAGGTCGTGAAACTCAATCTCCCCGCCGGCGCGACCGAGACCATTTCCTTCCCCATCGCCATGACCGCCACCGGCGAAGCGAAGTGGACCTGGAAAGTCCGCTCGCTCACCGATGAAAAGCTGCGCGACGCGACCGAATCGAAATTCATGGTCGGCTACCCGCTGCCCCTCCTCCGCGAGACCCACACCTTCGCCCTGCGCGACGGAGCCGATCTCGCCGACGCCCTCGCCAAGGCCGATCCCCGTCTCCTCGACGGCACCGGCAGCGTGAAACTCACCCTTTCGAACTCGCGCCTCATCGAGGCGGCCGACGGACTCGACTACCTCCTCCAGTATCCCTACGGCTGTGTCGAGCAGACGACCTCCGCGACGATCCCGTGGCTGAGCACGCAACAGCTGCGCAAGGTGCTGCCCGAACTCGGCAAGTCCGAGGAGGAAGTCGCCGCCATCATCACCAAGGCCATCAACCGGATCTTCTCGATGCAGACCGGCGACGGCGGCCTCGCCTACTGGCCCGGCGGCAACGAGTCGGTCCTCTGGGGCAGCGCCTATGCCGGCGTCGCCGTGGCGATGGCCCAGAAACAAGGCGTCGCGATGCCGAAAGAGTCCGTCCAACAGCTCTGGGATTATCTTTCCCTCCAGCTCCGCGGCGCCTCCGAGGTCAACCAAGCCTACGAACTCTCGCAGCGCTGTCTCGCCGCCTACGCCCTCGCTCTCGCCGGGGTGAACGAGTCGGCCTACCACGAGGTGCTTTTTGAAAAACAGAAGTCCCTCTCCGCCGAGGCCCGCGCTCTCCTCGCCCTCGCCATGATCGAGAGCGGATCGGACCAGGCCGCCCGCATCGACTCGCTGCTGAAGCCCGATCCCAAGGTGCCCGTCGCCGAGGTCTCGTGGTATCGCCAGCCCTACGTCGCCGCGACCCGTCTCTTCGCCCAGGTCCGCCACAATCCCGCGAGCCCCGAGGCCGACAAGCTCGTCGACGATCTCATGAAACTCCGCGAAGCCCGCAACGGCTGGGGCAGCACCTACTCGAACGCCTGGCCTCTCATCGCCCTCGGGGCCTACGGCGAAGCCACGGCGAAGAACCTCACCGCCAACCGGATCGAGGTCGCCTTCGACGGCAATGCGAAGACCATCGAGCTGCCCGCCGAGCCCGGCAATGGCGGCGTCACCTTCGACTTCACCGGCAAGTCGGACGCACGCGCCCTCTCGCTGAAGACGAGTGAGAACGGCCCCGTCTACGCGAGCGTTTCCGTCGCGACCCGTCCCGCGCTCATGCCGCTCGAGCCCGAGAACAAGGGCTTCGCGATCAAGCGCCGCTACGAAAAGGTCGAGATCGACGGCAGCATCGCCGCTGCGGAAAACCTCAAGGTCGGCGACCTCATCCTCGTCACCCTCGATATCAACATTCCGAACGAGCGCGAAACCTACCTCGCCATCGACGATGCCCTGCCCGCGATCTTCGAAGCGGTCAATCCCGACTTCAAGACCAGCGAAACCCAGAAAGTGAACGCCGCCCGCGAGACCCGCATGCTTTATGCGACGCACACCGAGTTGCGCAAGGACCGCGTCCTCTTCTTCGCCGACTATGTCTACGGGGCGGGGGATTACTCCCTGCAATACCTCGCCCGCGTCGTCGCCCCCGGCGAAGTGACCGCGCCTCCCGCGAAGATCGAGGCGATGTATGAGCCGCAGCGTTTCGGCCTCAGCGGCACCGGACGCATCACCGCGGCTCCGCGCCCGCTCGACACAGGCGAAGTCGCCGCAGCGGCGACTTCGCGGTAAAAGGTGAATCGGAGCGGAGCGGAGATAGGCGGAGTGAAACGAAGCCAAAAGGTAAAAGGTAAAAAGTCCGGAACTTGATGAGGCGGCTTGGGAAATGGCGGTGGCGGATGCTCGGTCTCGCGCTTTCCGGGCTGGCCGCGGTCCTTGCCGGACTCTACCTGGTTCCGTGGTTTTTCCCGCTCCCGGAAACCCTCGGCACGGCGGCACCGTCCGGAGTCCTCTTCGTCGATCGTGAAGACCGCCCGGTGCGGCGGCTCCTCGATGGCGAACTCCGCGCCGACGAGCCCGCCACCTACGACGAGTTTCCCGGGAACCTCATCCTCGCCACCCTCGCGGCGGAGGACTCGCGCTACTTCTCGCACGGCGGCATCGACTTCCTCGGCGTGATGCGCGCCGTGCGCGATGCCCTGCTGCACCGCGAGTTCGTCTCGGGCGCCTCGACCATCACCCAGCAGACCATCAAGCTCTACGCGCCGCCGCGCCGCCGCGACTTCCGCACGAAGATCATCGAGGCCTTCACCGCGCGTCATCTCGAAATGACGACCGACAAGGAGACCATCCTCACCGCCTACCTGAACCATCTCCCCTACGGCAACCAGTTCACCGGCGCCCGCGCCGCCGCCCGTGGTTACTTCGGCAAACCACTCGGCGACCTCTCCCTCGCCGAGTCCGCCCTCCTCGCCGGACTGCCTAACAAGCCCACCAAACTGAATCCCTGGAAGAATCTCGAGGGGGCGCGCCAGCGCCAGCTCTGGATCCTCGGCAGGATGAGGGAGGAGGGATACATCGACGAAGCCCGCTTCGCCGCGGCCCTCATCGAGGAGCCCAGGCTGATCGCCGGTCACGAGCGATCCTTCCACGCCCCGCACTTCACCGAGCTGCTCCTCGGGCGCGAGGGGCCCGCCATCGAAGCCGCGAAGGCTTCCGGGTCGGTCGTCCGCACCACCCTCGATCTGCGCCTCCAGCACGGTGTCGAAAACATCGTTTCCGCCGAGCTCGCCCGTCTCGCCCATCAGGCCGGCGAGGAAAACGATCTCCAGGCCGCGGTCGTCGTGATCGAAAACGCGAGCGGTGAAATCCTCGCTCTCAGCGGATCGCGGTCCTTCTTCGGTTCGGCGGCGGGACAGGTGAACGGCGCGTGGCGTCCGCGCTCCGCGGGATCGACCCTGAAACCCTTCACCTACGCCCTCGCCCTCCACCGCGACACCACCGCCGCGACCATCCTCGCCGACACGCCGATCGAATACATCACGCCCACCGGCACCTACCAGCCGGTGAATTTCAGCCGCCGTTTCCTGGGTCCCGTCTCGGTCCGCCATGCCCTCGCCAATTCGCTGAATGTGCCCGCGGTGAAGCTGCTCGACGAGATCGGCGGCCCGACCCGGTTGCACGATTGTCTGGTGAAAGATCTCCACTTCACCAGTCTCGCTCCCGCCGCGACCGAATACGGGCTCGGACTCACCCTCGGCAACGCCGGGGTCCGTCTCCTCGAACTCACCAACGGCTACGCCACCCTCGCCCGCCTCGGCGAGTGGATACCGGTGCGTTTTCTTGCCAGTTCCGAATCCGCGACCGGAAGCGTCCGGTCCGACCGCAATCCGCAATCCGCAATCAACAGGGTCGACTCCCCGACCCGACAGGGTCAAGCCGGAGTGGAGTCCCGTCGCGTCTTCGATGCCGACGCCGCCTGGCTCATCGGCGACATCCTTTCCGACGAACGCGCCCGTGCTCTCGCCTTCGGTCTGAATTCGCCGCTCAACCTGCCCTTCCGCGTCGCCGCGAAGACCGGCACCTCGACCGATTTCCGCGACAGTTGGACGATCGGCTACACGCCCGACTTCACCGTCGGGGTCTGGGTGGGGCGTTTCGACAATCGTCCCCTCAAGCGAATTTCCGGCGCGATGGGCGCGGCCCCGATCTTCCATCAGGTGATGGTGCGGCTCCATCGCGACCGCGAGGCCCGCTGGTATGCGACACCAGCGGGGGCTACGGAAGCGGTCGTCGACCGGATCAATGGCCTACGGGTCCCGGAAGGGATCGCCCTGCCCGAGTCGCGTGTCCGGAAAGAGTGGTTTGTCAGGGGCCGGATTCCGTCGCCCGCCTCCACCGCCGACTACGACGGGCAGACCCGCACCCGCCTGCCCCTGGCCTACGCGACCTGGTGGCGCGAACCGTCGAATCCGCTGAAGAACGACGCGTTCGTCGAGGTGCCCGAGGAGTCGGCTCCGGTGGCCGATTTTCGCATCGTCAGCCCTCTGGAGGGAACGGTCGCCTTCATCGATCCCGACCTGCCCGCGAGCGGCGCGAGATTTCCCCTCGAAGTCGCCGGGAGCGGCCGTGAAGAGATCGAATGGTCGAGCGAGAGTCTCTCCGTCGAAAGTGAAAACGGCAAAAGCTGGCTCGTCCTGCAGCCCGGCGAACACGAGGTCGTGGCCCTCGATCGAAAGAGCGGGCGCAGCGTGAAAAGCCGGCTGAAGGTGGAGGCTTTGTAGCGTATCCTTGCCGACATGAAGATCCTCCGCTTTCTCCTGTTGCTCGTTCTCCTCGTGATCGCGGGTGCCTACGCCTTGTGGGTGCAGACCGCGCCGGGCATCCCGGTGAGCCGCACCATCACCAACAGCGAGGGCCAATCGCTCGAAGTCGTCATCGTCGGCCGCCTCGGACAAACGCTCCATTTCGACCGCGTCTCCGACGGTGCCCGATACGAACTGAATTTCGGCAAGCTGGGCTGGAAAGACCGACTCTTCGCCGAACGCCTGCCGGAGCAGGCGCCCCCTGCGGTGGTGAAAGAAGAAAAACCCGTCGATCCCTACATCGCGAGCCGACAGAAGGCCATTTCGGACCTCCAGAGAAGGAAAGCGGAGTTCATTGCGGAGATCGAGGCGGGAAGCCTGAACAATATCCTCGCGCGCAAACGACGCGAAGATCTGGTCGCAGTGGAAAAGGAGATCCTCGAGTTGCAGGGTGCGATCGACGCGTATCTCGCACGCACCGGCAACAAATAGGTCGTAGGTTCGACGCGATCGGTTGACTCTTTCACGGAAGAAGAGTTCGGTCCCGCCCATGCCCGATTCCCCCCTCATCGAGACCTTTGGCGCCCTTTCGGACCTTCCGGGTTTGAAGCACGGCTTTCTCCTCCGCAGTCCCGAGGTGGAGGTCGACTGCGATCGCGAGGAAGCCCTCGCCCGCCTCGAGCCGCTCCACACTTCCCTCCTCGTCGCGGCCGGAGTCCCGCGCGACCATCTCGCCACCGGCGAACAGGTCCACGACGCCCGCGTCGGCATCGTGGCCGGGGCGCATCCCGCCCGACTTCATTTTCCCGCCACCGATGCCCTCGTCACCGCGATCCCCGGCCAGTTCCTCGGGGTCTGGGTCGCGGATTGCGGCACGGTCTTCATTGCCGATCCGGTGAAGCGGGTCTGCGGCATCGCCCATTCCGGCAAGAAGGGCACCGAGCTCGGCATTGCCGCGGCCGCGATCCGGCGCATGCAGGAAGTCCACGGCAGCGATCCCGCCGACCTCGTCGTGCAACTCGCGCCTTGCATCCGCCCGCCCGCCTACGAGATCGACTTCGCGGCGCAAATTGTGGCCGACTGCGCCGCTCTCGGCGTCCCGGCCGGGCAGGCACACGACTGCGGCATCTGCACCAGCAGCGACCCGTCGCGCTACTACAGTTACCGCCTCGAAAAGGGCAGGACGGGGCGGATGTTTGGCTTTATCGGTTGGGCGTGACGATGATCGAAGCCTTTCCCGACATGAGCGATGCCCATGAGATCGCCGCCCCCGCCAAGACGAATCTCTGGCTGCGCATCCTCGGCAAACGCGAGGATGGATTCCACGAGATCGACACGCGCATGGTGAAACTCGGTCTCGCCGACCGCGTCCGCCTGAAATGGCGCGACGACGACGAGGTGATCCTGCGTTGCTCCGATCCCGAATTGCCGACCGGCGAGGACAATCTCGTCGTGAAGGCGGTGCGGGCGCTCGAACAACACACCGACAAGGTCTTCAGCGTCTCGCTCGAT
>JALRFZ010000212.1 GCA_023253615.1 Verrucomicrobiales bacterium
CACCCCTGCGACTGAAGTCGCAGCCACATTGGAAAGTCGCTTCGACTTCAGTCGAACCCGGACGGCCAAGAGACGCCCGATCTGCGACTGAATTCGCAGCCACATTGGTCTCCGGAAAGAACGTAGCTTTGACTTCAAGCGAATCCGGATGGGCGCGAGAGATGCCGGAGGCATCGGAGCCATTAGCCGGCGGTTGAGCGAGGCACGAGCGACACCGCCGGATCCCTCGTCGTCGGAACCGGCATCCCGGAGGGATGCCAGCGAGCGTCTATCGTGGCAAGACGTTCCGGGCACTTCGGAACCGGCTGGCATCCCTCGCGGGATGCACGATCGCATCCCCTGATGACCGGTGGTGTCGCTCCGCTCAACCACCGGCTAATGGCTGCGATGCCTCCGGCGTCGGCGAATCCGCCAAGTCGATGCCCGGGGTCTCCATTTTTCCGCCCCCCATCTTTTTGCCACCCTTCCAGTCCACCGAACGCGTTGGGGTGATCGCCGGATGAAAAGGGCGGAAAGATTCGGGGCAAAAAGATTCAGCATGGGAAGAGACGATCTCCCATTTGTCATCTTTCTGCCCCCGTCTTTTTGTCTTGCGATCCTCCTCACTGCGGATGCTCCGCGTCGTAATTCACCAGCCACGCCTTGCGGGCGGCGAGGTTGTCCTGGAGCTGTTTCAGCTCGGCGCGGGCGCGGTTCAGCTCGTCGTACTTCCGGAAGATCGAGAAGAAATCCTCGCGCAGGTCGTTGCGGGAACTCCTCACGAGCAGATCGAGATCGTGGGCCTGATCCTGCATCACCGGTGCCGCTTCGGTGGCGGCTCCCGAGGAGAATTCCTGCAACTCGGTGTTCCGCTGCTCGAGGATGCCGTTGTTGCGGGCGATCTCGGTCTCGTAGTAGGCCTTCTCGGCTTCGGGCACGTTGGGCGACTTGAGTTTCCCGGCGAGGTAGGCGTTGCGTTGCCGGAGATGGTCGATGCTGTCGAGGAGACCTTTTCTCACGCCCTCCCGCGCGCTTTCGGTGTGGCGTTCGTCACGACGGTTCTGCTTCCACGCCCCGCTGATCTCTTCGTTCTCGATCGTCCAGCCGAACCACGAGGAGGTGGAGGTCGTTTCATACTTCTCGAGTTCCTGCGGATCGGGGAAGGACTTCGCCAGTTCCATGATCTGCTTCACGCGCTTGTCGACGCGGGCGTCGAAAATCGCGAGATCCTTTTCGAGCGTCTCTTTCGACTGCGCCGACTTCCCGGTGCGGAGTTGTTCGCGCAAGGTGTCGCGGTGCTGGTTGTAGTAGTCGATCGTGCGCCTGAGCCCGACGATGACATCGACCTTGATGTTCGCGATCCGTACCTTCGAGGTCTCCGAATCCTTCACCTGGCTCATCATCGTGACGATCTCATCGACGCCATCCTCGACACGGTCGTCGAGGCCCCGGATGTCGGCGATGATCTCGCCGAGCCTCTCCTCGCGTTGCTCGATGTGTTTCTCCAGGTTCACGACCGAGCTGCGCCGCGAGGCGAGTTCCTCCGGGGAAAGGGCGGGTGTTTTCTCCTGGGCGCGGCCGGGCAGGGGAGCGAGGGCGAGAGCGGAGAGGGAGAAGAGGACGAGTCGGGTATTCATGACGGGTGGGGATTCGTTGAAAGGATCGGGGATTCGTGGATCATTTGCCGCCGAGCAGTTCGGCCTTCACCGCGGCGAGGTCCTTGCGATGGGCGGCGCTCACCTTGGGATAACCGAGGTCGAGCGAGGAGAGCGCGTCGATCACCGCCGCGGCGACGACGACGCGGGTATACCATTTGTTGTCCGCCGGCACGACATACCAGGGGCAGTCCGGCGTGGCCGTCTCGCGGATCATCTCCTCGTAGGCCTTCATGTAGTCCTTCCAATAGGTGCGCTCGTGGGCGTCGGCGGCGGAGAATTTCCAGTTCTTGTCCGGGTTGTCGATGCGCTCGAGGAAACGTTTCTTCTGTTCCTCCTTCGAGACGTTGAGGAAGAATTTCCTGACAATCGTACCATTCCGCGTCAGGTACTTCTCGAGGTTCCGGATGTCCTCGAAGCGCTCGTCCCAGATCTTTTTCGTGACGCATTTCTCCGGCAGCTTCTGTTTCGCGAGGATCTCCGGATGGACGCGCACCACGAGGGTCTCCTCGTAATAGCTGCGGTTGAAGATCCCGATGCGGCCGCGCTCGGGGAGTCGTTTCGTGCATCGCCAGAGGAAATCGTGGTCGAGCTCCTCCGAGGTCGGGGCCTTGAAGGAATAGACCTCGCAGCCCTGCGGATTCACGCCCGAGAGGACGTGTTTGATCGCCCCGTCCTTGCCCGCCGCGTCCATCGCCTGGAAAATCAGCAGCACCGACCAGCGGTCCTGCGCGTAGAGCATGTCCTGCAGTTCCGAGAGCAGGCCGACCCCCATCGCGAGCGCCTCCTTCGCCTTGGGCTTGGCCTCGTCATCGAGTCCGCCCGTGTCGCCCGGATCGAAATCCTTGAGACGGAAGGAGCCACCCTTGGTGACGGCGTAGGGCTTGGCGAATTCCCGGGCGCGGTGGATGAGTTCTTGGTGGTTCATGGGAGAGGTCGATCGACGATGCCGTCTTTTACCCCAGGGCGGAGGCCGCGGCGAGAAAAAACGCGGTCGCGCCCTCGCGATCGCGCATGCGGCTATTTCCCCTTGGCAAAGAGGGCAGTCTCTGCTCCCTTCAAGGCACACGAAACATGAATCCTCGCGTCGTCCGCCTCCTGGCTCCGGGCCTTGCCGTGTCCGCGCTGTTCCTCTCCTCCTGCCGCACGCTGGTGGGGCCGGACTACGTCGGACCGAATGCCCGCGTGCCCGACGCCTGGTCTCGCGCCGCGATGCAGGATCTCCACGGCGGCTCCTCGCTCACGGGGTGGTGGAAAGGCTTCAACGATCCGGCCCTCAACACCCTCATCGAGCGCGCCCGCGAGGCGAATCCGAATCTCAAGGCCGCTCTCGCCGGCATCGCCGAGGCCCGCGCCCAGCGTGGCATCGCCCGCAGCCAGGGCCTGCCCCAGGCCGAGGCCGGGGCGGACTATTCGCGCCAGCGGCGCAGTGAAAATCTCGGTGGCCCGGTCCCGGACAATCCCTCGAGCTTCTATTCGACCGGTTTCGACGCCGGATGGGAGATCGACCTCTTC
>JALRFZ010000222.1 GCA_023253615.1 Verrucomicrobiales bacterium
AAGTGGAAGGATCCGATGTGGAGTTGGCTAATGTATTGGTCGAGCCCGAAGCCGACCGACCAACCACCGAGAAAGAGCGTGATGATGAGCGCCGAGCCGATCACCATCGCGGCGTATTCACCCATGAAAAACAGGGCGAACTTCATCGACGAGTATTCCGTGTGATAGCCGCCGACGAGTTCGGTTTCGCACTCGGGGAGGTCGAAGGGAAGCCGGTTCGTCTCCGCGAACATCGAGGTCGTGAAGATGATGAAGGAAATGAAGATCGGGATCGCAAGGATGAAGCCCTTCACGCTGAGGCCTTCGCCCCAGAGCGGCAGGAGAGCCCAACCGTTCTGCGCCTGCTCGTGGACGATGCGGCTCAGATTCAGATCGCCGTAGATCATCACGAGCGGCACGATGGAGAGGCCGAGGGAGATCTCGTAGGAAATCATCTGGCTCGTCGAACGGACGCCGCCGAGGAAGGGATACTTCGAATTCGAAGCCCACCCGGCGAGCACGATCCCGTAGACGGTCAGCGAGGCGATCGCGAAGACGAAGAGCGGACCGACATCAAGATCGGCGATGACCATCTTCTCGCCGAAAAGCCGGCTGCCGAAGGGCAGGACCGCGCAGGTGAGCAGAGCCGGCACCATGGTCAGGGCGGGGGCGAGCCAGAAGTAGAACTTCCGCACGTGGGCCGGTGTGAAATCTTCTTTCAGGAGGAACTTGATGCCATCCGCGACGGCCTGGAGCAGACCGAACGGACCGACGCGGTTCGGGCCGACGCGGTCCTGGATCGCGGCACTGACGCGACGCTCGGCCCACACGGACATCGCCACGAGGGGCAACGTCACGAGGAAGACGAAGACCACGATCTTGATTGCGGCTGCGATGATGAGGTGCCAATCCATGCGGTCAAAAGGGAATCAGCCGACGATGAGTCCGGCGGCTTTGCGCTGTTTCTCGCGCTCGAGGGCGGGGATCGTCTCGCCGGTTTCGATGAGGGGAAGCCCCAGGTCGCCGATCTGCCCCCAGCCGAGGCCTTTGAATGCGGCGACCTCGGCGGCGAGCTGCTTGAAGATTTCGGTGACGGAATAGATCCCGTTGCCTCCACCCAGTGCCTGGATGAGGTCGCGCACGATCTCCCAGGGCTCGAGGGTTTGCCCGGGTCCATCGACGGCTTTGTTCAGTCGCTGGAGACGCCCGGTGACGTTGATCATCGTGCCCGATTTCTCGGCCCAGCAGGCGCCGGGCAAGACCACGTCGGCGAGGCCGGTCGTGGGATTCGCGAGCGGATAGGTGGCGAGGAGAAAATCGAGTTTACCGAGGAGCTCGGGAGAGAAACCACCGTCCTCGACGAGGTTCTCCTGCAGGCAGAGGACGGCCTTGATCCGACCCTCTTCAATGCCCGACTTGACCCTGTCAAGTCCGCTGCCCGGATTCGCGAGACCGAGGACGAGCTTCACGCCATTTGTATTGGGATTACGGTCGGCGGAGATGAGGTAACCATCGGCCTCGCCCATCCGCGGCACGATCTCGACGTGACCCGCGCCGATCTGCTTGACGAGGCGGTTCACGAGGAAAAGCTCCTCGTTGGTCATGCGGGCCGAGGCGATCACGGCGATCCCGGATCCTGACAAAGGCACCAATTTCTCCGCGGTTTTCGCGAGG
Source organism: Verrucomicrobiales bacterium (assembly GCA_023253615.1). GTDB lineage: Bacteria > Verrucomicrobiota > Verrucomicrobiia > Verrucomicrobiales > DEV007 > Arctic95D-9. The sequence goes on from JALRFZ010000222.1 coordinate 1,654, forward strand.
GCTTCGCTCCAGGTGGCGACGCGGTGTTTGCCGTTTTCCTTCACCATGGGATCGGTGAGGCGGGCGTCGCTGTCGATCCAGTGGAAATTGAGGCGGTGCGAGTCGGGCATCCAGTCGGAGTTCACGTCGTTGTTTTGACGAGGCACGACGCGGTAGATCTTGTTCTGCCGGCTGTAGACGGTGACGTTGCAGCCGGTGGCGCAGTTCACGTCGATCGTGTTCGTCTCGCGCATGAACCAGACGCGCATCTGGAAGCGGAAGTCGTTCGAGGTGAGCGCACCGACGGGACAGATGTCGACGGTGTTGAGCGAATAGTTGTTCGCCAGCTCGCGGCCGGGATAGACGGTCAGCACGGTGTGGCTGCCGCGATCGGTGAAGCCGAGCACCGGATCATCGGCGATCTCGTCGGTGAAGCGGATGCAACGGCTGCACATGACGCAGCGCTCGTCGTCGAGACGGACGCGGGGACCGACGTCGACGTTCTTCGGTTTCTTGACCTTCTTCTCGCGGAAGCGCGATTCGCCCTTGCCGTGTTCGACGCTGTATTCCTGGAGGGTACACTCTCCGGCCTGGTCGCAGATGGGGCAATCGAGCGGGTGGTTGGCGAGAAGGAACTCCATCACGCCCTTGCGGCATTCCTCGGTGATGGGGCCGGTGGTGCGCACGCCCATGTTCGGTGCGACGGTATTGGCGCAGGCGATGACGGGACGCGGGATCCAGGAAATGGGGAGGTGACCGCTCTCATCGGGCTGCGGCGGCTCGGCACCGGGCATGGGGCGCGGCGGCATGCCGGTCTCGACGAGGCACATGCGGCAGTTCCCCGGCGAGGTCAGCTTGGGATGGTAACAATAATGCGGCACCTCGGCGCCGACCTGGCGGCAGGCCTCGATGAGGCGCGTCCCTTTCGGGAACTGGTGCCAGACGCCGTCGATCTGGACGTCCACGAGATCAGGTTTCACTTCGCTCATCTCAATCTCAAAGGCTCGCGGCGGCGGTGAGGGTTTCGGCGTTGACGAGGGCACCCTCGAGTTCGGGTTTGGTGTCGCCAATGAGTTCGTCGCGGAATTTCTCGACGAAACTTTCGGTCGGCCACGAACAGGCTTCACCGAAGGCGCAAATGGTGCGTCCGTCGATGTTCTTGGCAACCCCGTAGAGGGTATCGATGTCGCTCGGCGACGCTTTGCCCGCGACGACCCGGTCGGTGATCTTCTTCATCCAGAGCGATCCTTCCCGGCAGGGCGTGCACTGGCCGCAGGACTCGTGGGCGTAGAAATTGTTGAGGTTGTTCAGCACCCAGCTCATCGAACGGCTGTCGTCCATGACGATGACGCCGCCGGAGCCGGCCATCGATCCGCAGGCGGCCATGGTGTCGAAATCCATGGGAATGTCCCAGATCGTGAGTTTGCGGGCATCGTCACCACGTCCCACGGTGTAGATCTCGTCGGCACGGAGAACCTTGGCGGAAGAACCTCCAGGGATCACCGCCTTCAGCTCGCGACCGGGCTTGAGACCACCGCAAAGGTCGTTGATCACCTCGCCCATCGTCACTTTGCCGACTTCGACCTCGAAGTAGCCGGGCTTCTGGACATCACCGCTGACGCAGAGGATGCGGGTGCCGGTGTTGTTCTTCGTGCCGGTCTTGGCGTATTCCTCGCCGCCCATCCCGATGATGTGCTTCACGTGGCAGAGCGTCTCGACATTGTTGACGATGGTGGGGCAAAGATACAAACCCATCGCCGCGGGGAAGTAGGGCGGTTTGATGCGCGGATAGGGGCGCTTGCCCTCGAGCGACTCGATCAGGCCGGTCTCCTCGCCGCAGATGTAGGCGCCGGCACCGCGGTGCACGTAGATCTCGAGATCGAAGCCGGAACCCTGGATGTTCTTGCCAAGGAAACCTTTCGCATGGGCTTCCGCGATGGCCTTTTCCACGATCTTCGCGGCCTCGGGAAACTCCTCGCGGATGTAGATGTAGGCCAGCTTCGCCCCGACCGCGAAACAGGCGATGGTCATGCCCTCGATGAGCTGATGCGGGTCCTGATGGAGGATGTAGCGGTCCTTGAAGGTGCCGGGCTCTGACTCGTCGGCGTTGCAGATGAGATAAACCGGCTTGGTGTTGTTCGGCGGGATGAAGGTCCACTTCACGCCACAGGGGAAACCGGCTCCACCCCGGCCGCGCAGGCCGGACTTCTTCACCTCTTCGGTGATGGCGGCACGCTCCATTCCGAGCGCTTTCTTGAGCTGATCGTAGCCACCGTCCTTCAGGTAGGTCTCGATACCCGGATCCCAACCCTCGCGGTCGATGTTGCGGAAGATGACCCGGTGTTCCTTGCCATGCGGCTCGCGGCCGCGCTTGTAGGTGATGCCGCCCATGTCAGGAAATCAGGAATATTGTTTGAGGAGTCCGTCGACATCGGCGACGGCCTCGTGGAAATCATCGTTGACCATGCAGACGGGGCCGAAGCCGCAGCTCGCGAGGCACTCGGCGAACTCGATGCTGTATTTGCCGTCCGGGCTCACCGCGATGGGATGGTGATGGGTGACGCCGGAACGATC
>JALRFZ010000231.1 GCA_023253615.1 Verrucomicrobiales bacterium
CATCGTGCAGGTCGGCGCCCGCACCACCGTCTGGCTCAACGACACGCTCGTGGTCGATAACTGCATCATGGAGAACTTCTGGAACCGGAAGCGGCCGCTCCTGCGCCGCGGCCCGATCCAGCTGCAGACCCACGGCGGCGAAATCTGCTGGCGCAATGTCTTCGTCCGCGAGATCGACGCCGATGAGGCCAACGACTGGCTCCGTGACCACGGCGGCGACGGCTTCGAGCCTATCTTCAACGGCAAGGACCTCGCCGGCTGGACCGGGGACACGGCCGGCTACGAGGTCAAGGACGGCGTCCTCGTCTGCAAACCCGGCGGAAAAAATCTCGAGACCGACAAGGACTACGGTGATTTCGCCTTATCCTTCGAATTCAAGATGCAGGAAAGCGCGAACAACGGGATCGGCATCCGCGTGCCCGCCGGCGGTCGTCCCGCCCAGGATGGTCTCGAGATCCAGATCCTCGACAACGACGGCAAGATCTACGGTGGCGAGGCGATCGTGGATGGAAAGCCGCGCAAGCTCTCCTGGTTGAAACCCTGGCAGGTGCACGGATCGGTCTACGGCCACGTCCCCGCGAAGACCGGCTACCTGAAGCCCGTCGGCGAGTGGAACCAGCAGACCATCATCGCGATCGAGGATCACGTCATGGTCATTCTCAACGGTGTCGTCATCGTCGATGCCTTCCTCGAGGAACAGGCCCCGCTGGAAAAAGGATTCAACGGTCGCAAGAACCGCGCCGGCCGCATCGCCCTCGCCGGCCACAGCGATCCGATGGAGTTCCGCCATCTCAAGATCGCCGATTTCTCCCCTTCGAAACCCGTCCTCGAAGGCAATCCCGACAACACCCCACCGGCAGGATTCACCGCCCTCTTCAACGGCAGGGATCTCTCCGGATGGAAGGGCCTCGCCCACAACAACGCGCTCGAGCGCCGCGCCCTCACCGGTGACGCCTTGAAAGAAGCCCAGGCCAAGGCCGACGTGGTGATGAACGAACATTGGCGCGTCGAGGACGGCGTCCTCATCTACGACGGCAAAGGCGCGAGCCTCTGCACCGCGAAAGACTACGGCGACTTCGAATTCTACTGCGATTGGAGGATCCCCGCCGGCGCCGACAGCGGCATCTACCTGCGCGGCACGCCGCAGATCCAGATCTGGGATCCCTGGGATGCCACGATCAAGGAGAAAGACGGCACCAAGCGCGCGCCCTCGACCCCGCAGGAGTGGGTCGAATCCTACAAGACGGGCCGCAACCTCGGCTCGGGCGGTCTCTGGAACAACAAGCGCATCCGCAACCAGCCGCTCGTCCTGGCCGACAATCCCATCGGCGAGTGGAACACCTTTTTCATCCGCATGGTCGGCAACCGCGTCAGCATCTGGCTGAACGGCAAACTCGTCGTCGACCGCACCGAGCTGGAAAACTACTGGGACAAGACCGGCACCATCCCGCTCGTCCGCGCCGACCAGATCGAACTGCAGCACCACGGCAGCGAGCTCTTCTTCAAGAATCTCTACATCCGCGAGCTGCCTTGGTGAGTTTGTGAGGTTTCAGTGGGTCAGTGTTCAGTCCGGCGGCAACGCTGAAAGCTGAACCCTGAAACACTCTCACTCTTCTCTTCCGTAGATGAACCAGAGATTCCGGATGTAGACGAGCCATCCGGTGCTCTGGCCGAGGAAGCCGACGATGTCCTTGCGCCACACGAAATAGACCATCAGCATCGACGCCCCGAGGATGCTGAGCCACCAGAAGGCGGGCGGGACGATGGAGGTTTTCGCCTTCTCGCTCGCCTGCCACTGGATGATCATGCGCGCGGTGAAAATCCCCTGACCGGCGAAGCCGAAGAGCACCCAGAGCACACCCGTCAGCGAGGTCACGTCGAGGAAACGGTAGATCCACGGCAGGTCGCGCTGGCGCCGGTGGATCTCCTGGAGAAACTCCTCGCCACTCATCCCCTGCCTGCCCTCGGGCCAGCCGTCGAAAGTAGCGCGCAGTTCGCCGTCCGCACCGGGGGCGACATCGATCGTCACGATGCGGTCGGAGAAATTGAATGGCGGTACCACCGGATTCCCCGGCGTACCGACGTGGCCGAGGGCGAGCAGCACCGACCAGACCGCCGCCGGCAGCACGAGGAGGAAAAACGCGACCACGACGAGCCGCTTGCGGGTGAATCGTTTCTTCATCGGTTCGCGTGCCATTTGAAAAATCCGAAACCCATCGCCGAAAACAGGATGCCCTGCAGAAAAGCACCGGCACCGGCCTGGGTCGCGTAGGACCTGAGTCCGAAAGTGCCGCGGGCCGATGCGGCGATCTCCTCCAGCGCCTTTTCCTCCATGCCGCGGCCCGCGTACCAGAGCCGCGTTTGTTCGACCATGTATTCGGTCCAACCGGGGTTGAGCACCTGGAAATAAATCACCTGTCCCAGCACCGCGAGGACCGCCGCGATCACCGCGATCAACGCCCCCCGCTTGATCCCCTCGGCCGCCGTCGTTTCCGGCTCGCGTCGCAGGAGATCGCGCATCGCGAGGAAATAGCCCGCGAGACCTACCAGCATCGAGAGCGCCGCCGTCACCTGGATCAGCCCCAGTCCACGCCCATGCCAGCCCGCGGCCCACGAGGCGACGAGCCACAGGACGCCAGCCCCACCGATGAGACCTCCCCATTTCCATTCAAACGCCTTCATGCAGGGATTTTCACCCGCTTAACCCAGACCGCGCCCCGAGGCAAGCGCCGATGATGTCTCATCCGCCAACCTTCGCGCCGTCAAAACGCCCGGTGCGGACTTGCGCGGGCGACCGCCGATCCTTTACCATCGTAATCATCGTTATGAGCAAAATCTCCAACGCCAAAATCATCGAAGCCCTCACCACCGCCTATGCCATGGAGCTGGAGACGGTGCAGAACTACATCGCAGCCTCCGTGAACCTCGACGGGGTCCGCTCGGACGTGATCAAGAAGGCCCTCGCCGCCGACATCGCCGAGGAGCTCACCCACGCGCAGACCCTCGCCAACCGCATCAAGACCATCGGCGGCACCGTCCCCGGCAGCCTCGATCTGCCGCGCGGCCAGAAATCGCTGCAACCGAGCAAGGATTCCACCGACATTGTCTACATCATCAAGGGAGTCATCGTCGCCGAGGACGCCGCCATCGCCCAATACAACAAGATCATCAAACTCTGCGACGGCGTCGATTACGTGACGCAGGACATGGCCATCGGGCTGCTTTCGGGCGAGGAGGATCACCGGCGCGAGTTCATCGGCTTCCTCAAGGAATACGAGAAAGGCTGATGCCCCGCCCTTGCCCGGCACCGGATCGGGCGACGACTTTTCCTCGCTTTTCCCGCTCGAATCCGGTACAAACCTCTCCCCTGCCGATACCCATTTGGCGTGTATGGGCACTGGACCCGCGGCCACGCCGCGTGTCTAGTTTTTGCTGTTTCCTCGAAATCCCCTCATGAAATCCCTGCTTTCCTGCGGTCTCCTGCTCCTTGCCGCCACCCTGCCCGCGCAGGAGGCGAAGCCATTGCTGCAGAGTGGCGATCGCGTCGTCTTCATCGGCAACACCCTCGTCGAGCGCGCCCGGCTTTTCGGCCATCTCGAGACCTCGCTGCAACTCGCCGCCGGTCCCGAAGTGAAGGGCCTCGTCTTCCGCAACCTCGGCTGGAGCGGCGATTCCGTCTTCGGCGACGCCCGCTCTTATTTCGGTCCTCCCGCCGAAGGACGCGAGCGTCTCGCCCGCAATGTCGGCGAAATCAAGCCGACGGTCGTCCTGCTCTGGTATGGCACCGAGACCGCCCTCTCCGTCGACCAGGGCTGGACCAATGAAACCGCCAACGGCGCGAACCAAGTCTCCGGCTCCGGACTCGAGGCGAGCAAGGCGCTCTTCCTGCAAGGCTACCAGGCCCTCCTCGACTCCGTCCGCGCCGCTTCGGGTGAAGGTCTCCGCGAAATCGTCCTCGTTTCGCCGCCCCCCTTTGAAAACCTCGGCGCTCCCCTGCCCGACCAGACCGCGAACAACCGCCATCTCGCCTCGGTCCGCGACGGCATCCGTGACTTGGCGCAAAAGAACCAGGCCCGCTTTGTCGACCTTTTCGCGGCCCTTGGAGGCGATGCCTTCGACGGGCAGGTCGCCAATCCCGCCCTCACCGAAGACGGCGTCAACCATGGCGACGCCGGGCACGCCCTCGTCGGGCGCGAACTCGTGAAAGGCCTCGGTTATCCCGAGACCCCGCTCTCACAAACCAACAACGAAGCCCTCGCCAAGCTCCGTGCCGCCATCATCGAGAAGGACCGCCTCTTCTTCCACCGCTGGCGTCCCGCGAACGAGACCTATCTCTTCCTCTTCCGCAAACACGAGCAGGGCCAGAACGCGAAGGAGATCCCCATGTTCGATCCCCTCATCGCCGCGCAGGAAAAGGTCGTCGAGGAAGCCCGCGCCGTCGTTTTCGCCGGAATGCCGAAGAACTGACTTCTTCATTCCTTACCTTTTACCTTTTTCTTTTTACCTTTTACTGCGGCGATCGCCCCCTACGCCCAATGAACCGAACGATCCTCCCCCCTCTCGCGACCGCCCTAGTTCTTGTCGCCGCTCCCCTCGCCGCTCAGAACGGCCTGCGCGACATCCCCGACACCGCGGTCGAGGCGCAGCTCAAGGCCTTCAAACTGATCGAGGGGGCGAAGATCAACCTCTTCGCCCACGAGCCCGCCGTCGCCAATCCCACGCACATGAACTGGGACGCCCGCGGCCGCCTCTGGGTCGTGAGCAGCCCGCTCTACCCCCACATCCAGCCCGGCCAGGAGGAACAGGACAAGATCGTCATTCTCGAAGACACCGACGGCGACGGCGTCGCTGACAAACACACCGACTTCGCGACGAATCTCCACATCCCCACCGCGGTGCTGCCCGGTGACGGAGGTTGCTACGTCGCCAATTCGGTCGAGGTCCTCTTCCTCCGCGACACCGACGGAGACGATGTCGCCGACGAGCGGCGTGTCGTTTTGTCAGGCTTCGGCACCGAGGATACCCACCACCTCGTCCACACCTTCCGCTGGGGTCCCGAGGGCATGCTCTGGCTGAACCAGTCGATCTACATCCACACCCACCTCGAGACTCCCTACGGAGTGCGCCGTCTCCTCGGTGGCGGCATGTGGCATTACCGTCCCGAGACCCGGCGCGCCGAGGTCTTCATGAAAGGTCTCGTCAACGCCTGGGGCCACGCCTTCGACACCTACGGTCAGAGCTTCATGACCGATGGCGCCGGCGGCCAGGGGATCAACTTCGTTTTCCCCCGCAGCGTCGTCCTCTCCTCGCCCGGCGCGACGCGCATCCTGCCGGGACTCAACCCCGGGCAGCCGAAACATTGCGGCGTGGAATTTCTCACCGGGGGCCACCTTCCCGATGCCCTGCAGGACGCCATGGCCGCGCCCGACTTCCGAGGCAACCGCATCAACCTCTTCAAACTCACCGACAACGGCAGTGCCTACACCTCGACGCAGATCGACGATCTCGTCACCTCGAGCCACGGAGCCTTCCGTCCCATCGATGTGAAGATGGGGCCCGATGGTGCGGTCTACATCGCCGACTGGTACAATCCCATCATCCAGCACGGCGAGGTCGATTTCCGTGATCCCCGTCGCGACCACAAGCACGGCCGCATCTGGCGCGTCACCTTCGACGGGCGTGAATTGGTGAAGAAGCCCGAGATTGCCAAGGCTTCCGAGGCGGAGCTCCTCAGCGCCCTCAACGCCCCCGAGGGCTGGACCCGCAACGCCGCGACCGTGGAACTCCGCACCCGGAAACCGGAGGTCGTCCTCGCCGCGATCGCCGCCGCGAAAGCCCCCGAAGGTGTCGACGCGGAGCTTTTCGAGATCCGCAAACTCTGGGCCGCGCAGAGCGTGAACCGCTTCGATCCCGCCGCTGCCATCACCCTGACCGACGCCCAAAACCCCAAGATCCGCGCCGCCGCCCTGCGCGCTCTCTACTACGACGCCGCTGCCACGGACGGAGTCCTCGCCGCGGCGGAGAGAGCCGTCTCCGATCCGAATCCGCAGGTGCGGCTCTGGGCCGTCAGCGTCCTCGCCCAGCTCGACTCGCCCGATACCGTGAAAATCGCCCTGCGCGCCCTCGACGGCGTGCCCGTCGATGATTTCCTCGATTTCGCGGTCTGGTCGATCTGCCGCGAGCACGCCGCACGCTGGAAACCCGCGACGACAACCGGCAATCCCTTCGCCACGCCCGCCCAACTCCTCTACGCGGTGCGCGCCCTGAACGAACC
>JALRFZ010000235.1 GCA_023253615.1 Verrucomicrobiales bacterium
ATGAAACGTCCGTTCACCTCGGGAAAGAGGTCGCTCGCGTAGGTGCCGCTTTCGCCCCAGTGTTTCCAGGCGAAAGGCGAGGGGATCACCGTGCCTTGCTTTGCGAAAGTGAACTGCGGCGGCCGGATCGAATCGGGCAGCGGTTGCCCCGCATATTTGGCGAGGGCCGGTTTGAAATCGTAGCTGTCGAGCTGCGAGAGCCCGCCCTCGAGGAAGATGTAGAGGATGCGTTTCGCCGCGGGACGGTGATGGAGTTTCGTCAGGGCCGGAGCCGACCCCGCGGCCAGCGCCTGACGCGCCATCAAGTCCGCCGCGGCGATTCCACCAAGCCCGAGGAAACTCTTCCGCAGCCAATCGCGGCGCGAGAGGGGGCGGGCCGTGCCCGGGCAGAGGATGGAGGAGCGTTTATTCAAGGGTTCGAAACGATTTGGAAGAGAACACCCCCAGAGCCACGCGCGTCCAGGCCTCGGTTTCGCTGAGCTTTTCCGTTTGCATCAGCTCCTCCGCATACCCCAGCATCGCGGCCTCGGCTCCGCTGCCGGGGGGACGACCGAGGAGGGTCTCGTGGAGGGCCTTGGCACGTTCGGTGGCTTTGTCAGGATGATCTTTTACCAGTTTTTCGGCGAGCTTGGTCGCGTAGTAACGGGGCAGGGGATTGTTCAGCCACCAGAGCGCCTGGGCGGCGGTGACGCTCTCGTCGCGGTCGTGCATGGGACGGCCGGAATCATCGAAGCTGAAGAGCGGAAACATCTTCCGGATTTCCACGCCCATGCCGAGCGGTGAGCGCGAGGAAGTGAGGATGTAGAGGGCGCGGTCCTTCGATTTTGCGGTATCGAGCGGTGCGCCCCCGGCCTGTCGCGGCACCTTGCCGATGCTGGTGAGCATGCCGTCGTAGATGGCCTCGACCTCGAGCCTACGTGCGGGGAAACGGGAATAGAGGCTGCCGTCGGCGTCTTTGGCGAGATTGTCAGGATTGGATGCCGAGGAGGCCTGATAGGTCGCCGAGTTCAGGATGAGACGGTGCAGGTGTTTCACCGACCAACCGCTCTCGATCAGTTCGCAGGCGAGCCAGTCGAGCAATTCCGGATGGGTCGGCTTGGCTCCTTGTTTGCCGAAGTCATCGACAGTGCGGACAAGCCCGGTGCCGAAATGCCAGTGCCAGACCCGGTTGGCCATGACCCGGGCGGTGAGGGGATTCCGGGGATCGAAGAGCCATTGTGCGAACTGGAGCCGACCACTTGCTTCATGGGGAATGGGAAAAGCGGCCGCCAGTTCGCTGCCGGCAATGCCGGGATTGCCGCGCGGCACCGGATCGCCCTCGGTCGCGTAGGGATTGCCGCCGGGATGCACGGCGAGTTCGAGCATCTCACTAGCGTCATTCACCGCGAGGGTCATCGGCAGGACAGGGCGGGATCTGCGGAGATCGGTCAGGCGGGTTTCGAGTTTTGTCAGGGTGGCGCGATCCGCCTCGCTCAGGAAAAATTGCGACTCTTCCGGCGTGGGCGTTCCAAGGTGCTCGCGCCACGCGACCGAGTTCTCGTCCAAGGTCCCTTTCACGAGGATGAGGCGATCCAGGGTCGGAAAGGACTCGTTTCGCCCTACCTTGAAGCGAACGAAACAGCGACCGGCGGGACGTTCGCCGAGCGGCACGACTCCCCAACGGAAATGATCCGGCGTTTCCCCGTGGGTCGCCTCGGGCAGGACGCGATTTTCCTGAAACGTGCCCTCGATTTCCAACTGCACCGGAGCGGGATCGGTCGCCGCATAGCGGACGAGCAGGGTGTAGGGTCCGGGATCGGGGAGAACGAGCCGATAGCGCACCCAGGGCTCGATGGCGCGGCGCAAGGCGACGGCTTCGCGCTCTCCGAGAGCGATCGTCTTGAGGTCTTTGTGACCATCGAATGCCTCCGCCTCAAACGCGAGGACCGTTCCCGGAATCGCCGAGGCAGCTGTCGGTGCGATCTGTTTTTGGGCGTTGGTCAGGAAACGGAGCCGTTCCTCGCGCAACGCGGCGATCTCGCGATCGATCGCCGCCGCTTTCTCGACCTCCGACGCGGGCGCGAGGGGACGAAGGGCGCGGGGACGTCCGTCTTTCCATTCCTCGGCAAAATGCGAGGTGATCTCCGTGCTGCGGAAAATCCCGGCGAGGGCGTAATAATCGCGCGTCGAGATCGGATCGAACTTGTGGTCGTGGCAACGCGCACAGGAAAAATCCATCGCGAGGAAGGCCCGCGTCGCGGTGGAAATCTGCTCATCGACCAGATCGAGGCGCAGCTTGTTCGGATCCGTACATTCCTCGAACCACTGCCCGATCGAGAGAAAGGCCGGCGCGACGAGGCGGTCGGGATCGGCTTCGCCCTCGATCAAATCACCCGCGAGCTGCTCGGTCAGGAAACGATCGTAGGGTTTGTCCTCGTTGAAACTCTTCACCACATAATCCCGATAGGGCTCGGCCAGATCGATCGCCGCCACCCCCGGCACTTTGATCGTCCCCTGCACATAGCGAGCGACATCGAGCCAGTGCCGCCCCCAGCGCTCGCCGTAATGCGGAGAAGCGAGCAAGCGGTCGATCTGACTTCCGACCTCCGACTTCCGACCTCCGATCTCCTCCCGCGTCGGCGGAAGGCCGGTCATATCCAGCGACATCCGTCGCAAGAGCGTGTGCGGATCGGCGGTATCGTTTTGCCGAAGGCCGGCCTCGGCAAGTTTCGCGTGGATGAAGGCATCGACCGGATGGCCCTCCGCCGGCGGAGTGGGACGGACCAGTGGTTTCAGGGACCAGGATTCATCCGCAACCAAAGGGGCGGCGAAGATCCCAAACCATCCGAAGACAGTCGCCAAGCCGAAATTCGCGGCCATTCGCGGCCCTTTGCGGCCATTCGCGTTGAAAGAACGGGAACGCGAATTCACGCGAATCCCATCCTCCGCAGGGTAGGATTTCGTTGAAAGGGACCGCTCTCGCGTATGGCCTGATGGAGTCACTTGAATCGGAGGTAAAAAACTTGAACGTGAGGGCTTACGATGCGTTCCAAGAATTGGACAGGCGATTCGGGCGATGGTTCATTGTTCGACGTCTTCTCCTCCCGACCTGACAGGGTTTGGTCTTGGATCCGACCCTGTTGACTGTAGACGATATTTTACACCCATGGCCTCGACTTACCACCTCCCCGGCGTCAATCCGTGCTTTGTGACCCATAATCTCGCCCTGGGTGGCGCTCAAACGGCGGTCTTGCGCTACATCATGGCCCTGCCGGAGTGGGTGCGGGAACGGACCACGCTCTACTCCCAGTCGGACGACATGCCCCTGCTCGACGCGGCGGAGCGCAGTGGATTTTCCTGCGGCAAGGTGACGCGCGAGGCTCCGGTCGATCCTTCCTCCTGGTTTCTCAGCTACGGCGACCTTTCCGGCCTGCCGCAGCGCCCCACCTCGCTGGTGCTGCATTCCTGGGACGATGCGGGCTGGCGTTTCATCAACCGTGCCTACGATTCCTTGGAAGGCATGACCGTCGCCGGGGTTTCCCAGAAGGTCCTCGATCGCTATGCCGGTTGGGCTAAAGAAAAGAATCACCGGGTCGTCGGCGTGCTGACGCCGCCGGTCTCGGAATTCGCCTCGGTGAAAGGTCAGTTTGATCCCAAAGGCCGGATCGTGGTCGGCTGGATGGGGCGTCCCCTCGAATCGAAGGGCATCCTTGCCCTCCCGTATCTCCTCGCCGAGGAGCCGCGCATGGTCATCCGCGCCTGGACGGGGTCGGACACCGCGGGGCTGGCCTACACGCAGAAAGTCCAGGCCGATACCCTCGCCCAGGTCAAGGAGTTGGCCGCGAAGCTCGGCGTCGCCGACCGCCTCGATCTGCGTCCGCTCGATTTCAATCCTTTCTCCTACCGTCACCGTCTCGAGTGCTGCCACGTCCTCCTCGGCAACAGCGAGAAGGAGGGTTTCCTCCTCACCGCGGCCGAGGCGCTGAGCTGCGGCATCCCGGTGGTGGTGACGAAGACCTGCGGCATCGCCGATTTCATCAAGAACGGTCGCAACGGCTACCTCATCGATTGGAACGCGAATCCGAAAAAGCTCGCCAAACTCGCCCA
>JALRFZ010000254.1 GCA_023253615.1 Verrucomicrobiales bacterium
AGAAAGCCTCGTCCTCCCGTGGCTCGTCCACCTCTCATCGGGTTGTCGTATCCCGCCCGGAGGTGGCTGCAAAACATCGTTCAATGGGCCTCATGCCCCGCCCTGACATCGACGCTATCCCCATCCTTCACCGCTGGCAGGATCACGAAAGCCACCGCCAATCGAGTCCGGGCAGATGAATTCATTCCGGGTCATGCCGCATGAGTAACCCGGTGCCGCCCGAACCAGAGGATCACGATCGCTCCGCTCGCGAACATGAGGAGGCTGTAGACCACCGCCGGCATGGCGATGCGCGAGCTTTCCAGCAGCCCGAGGGCAATGCCGAGGGCGAGGGTGCCGTTCTGGATTCCCGACTCGATCGAGATGGAGATGCCCTGGGCGCGGGTGAGGCGGAAAAGGGCCGCGGCCCCGAAACCGAGCCCCATGGATCCGAGATTGAGAGCGAGCGCGGCCGGACCGGCGAGGAGGAATTGCTGCCCGAGATCTTTCTCACGGAGCACCGCTGCGAGGATGACGAGAGCGAGAAAGAGCAGGGAGACCACGTTGACCGTCGACGCCATCCGGCGGGAGAATCCGGGACGGGCCTGGTTGACCCACATCCCCAGCGCGATCGGGATCAGGTTGACGACGACGAGTTGTCCCACCGTTTTCAAAAAGGGCAGCACGATCGCCTCTTCGGCATCGAGAAAGTGACGGATCGAGAAGCCGACGAGGAGAGGGATGGTGAAGACGGTGACCACACTGGAAACGGCGGTGAGCGTGACCGAGAGGGCGGTGTCGCCGCGGGAAAGATGGGTGATGATGTTCGAGGTGGGACCACCCGGACAGGCCGCGAGGATCATCAGTCCGACCGCGAGATCGCCAGGCAGGCGGAAGAGCCAGATCAGGGCGAAGGCGAGGAGAGGCAGGCCGACGAGCTGGCAGCAGAGTCCCAGGATCGTCGCCCGCGGCGAGAGGACGACCCGTTTGAAGTCCGCCGTGGTGAGACTCATGCCCATTCCGAACATGATCGAGATCAGGGCGAGCGGGAGGAAAACGGTCTTGAGAAGATCGGGAGGCATGGCGGAACTTGGGCGGGTGCCGATACGATGTCCAAGGGAAACGGTGGCCGGGCCCCGACAAGCAATGCCCCTTCCGCTTCATTCTCTCTGGAAGTCACCAATCCGGGGAGATGTCGCGATCGCTGGTGGTGGTGAACTCCGGACCGCCGCTGCATCCGCCCCACCTCCCACAATCACGCCCCCTCCCGCCGCATTTCACGCTCGGCCCACCGCCCTCCCTTTGCTACGCTCCCCTTCATGACCAAACCCTCTTTGCTCCTGCTCTGCACCCTCTTGACCGCGACGGCTCTCCGTGCGGAGACGAAGAGTGCCTCTTCCTACTTCGCCAAGCCCATCACCGGCAAGGTCGAGCTCTCCTCCATCGGCAAGATCGCCTTCGGCCCCGGTGGGATGCTGCTGATCTCGGATCCGAAGGCGGCTTCGATCGTGGCGATGGACACGGGCGACGCGGGGCCGGTGCGGCGGCTCGGGAAACGGGTCGATGAGATCGAGGCTATCCTCGCGAAGGCGGCGAAGGTGGAGAGTCTCCTCGTCGTAGACATGGCGGTGAACCCGGCCTCGGGCAAGATCTACTTTTCGGCGACGGGACGTCCGGGGAATCAACCTCTCCTGCTGGCCCTCGCGGCCGATGGATCGGTCGCATCGGTGTCGCTCGATGCGGTCGCGCACGTGCGCATGACCCTGCCCTCGGTGGAAAACGCGCAGCTCCGCAACGTCACCGATCTCGCCTGGGGTGCTGACTCGGTGATCGTCGCGGGCCAGTCGTCGGAGGAGTTCGCGAACAAGATCTACGAGATCCCCTCGCCTTTGGAAAACGGGGAGAACGCGCGCTTTTTCTCCGCGGAGACTTTCCACGTGGCCCACAACAAGTGGGAAACGAAGGCGCCGATCCAGAGCTTCATCCCCTGGGAGGAAGACGGCGATTTCTACGTGGTCGGGGCCTTCGCCTGCACCCCGATCGCGAAATTCCCCATCAGCGAGCTGGAGAGCGGCTCGAAGATCAAGGGCACGAGCGTGGTCGAGCTCGGCAGCGGCAACCGTCCCCGCGACATGTTCATCTACGAGAAGGACGGGGTGGAGTGGCTCGTGACGAACACGCAGCGATTCAAGGAGAATCTTTTTGGTCCGAGCAAATACTGGGCTGCCCGCGTTCGCATGGATTACCTCGACGCTGATTCGCCGGAGAACACGAACGAAAAAGCGGCCCGTCGCAACGTGAAGGCTCCCAGTGGACCCGAGGCTCAGGGCATCGAGGTGGTCGAGGCGCTCTTCGGCGCGGTGATCGTGAGCCAGCTCGAGAACTCAGAAGTCGTCGTGATGCGCGAGAGCGATCCGGCGAGGGAGGACGCCCCGCATTCGGTGGAGCTGGTCTCGCTGCCGTGAGAAAGGGACTCGCATTCGCGCTGTGGTTGGCGGTCGGGCCGGTCGCGGCAGGGGAGGTGCGGATCGATCCCGCGTTCGAGGTGCTGCCGGCGAATCACCTGAAGTTTTACCTGCATTTCCCCGGTCCGATGGAGCGGGGCGAGGTCTTCCGGCATCTGCGGCTGGTGGAGATCGATCCGACGGGCGGTGAACTCGGCGAGGTGCCCGAACCCTTCCGCGAGGTGGAACTGTGGGATGAAACCTTCACGCGGCTGACACTGTGGTTTCATCCGGGAAGGCAGAAGCCGGGGGTGAATCTGAACGTGGAGATCGGTCCGATCCTCGAGGAGGGGAAACGTTACCGGCTCGAAGTCTCGGGCCGGTGGCGCGACGAATCCGGAAGGGAGCTCGGGGAGGCGGTGGCGCATGAGTTCCTCGCTGGTCCTCCCGACGAGGAGCAGCCGGATCCAACGAAATGGAAGATCAAGGCCGAAGGTGGTTTTGTCAGGGTAACGACCGATGGTCCGCTCGATCCCGAGTCCCTGCGGAAGCGGATCGCGGTACGGCGGGTGGGGGAGGAAGAGAATCTGACGGTGAAAATGGAAGGCAACGCCGGAGGACTGGTGATGCGTTTCGATCCCATGCTTCGTCCAGGTCGATATCGGTTGCTTGTCGATCCGCAGCTTGAAGACCTCGCGGGGAACAGCGTGGCGCGGCCATTCAATGTCGATTTGACCCAGGTGAGTGAAACGATCGGAGTCGAGCCGCTCGTTTCCGAGCTGTTTTTCGAAGTGCCCCCGACCGACTCCGAATGATCTCCGCAGCCGTAAGCTGCGGTCATGGAACGGAATCTACTCGTCATCGGCGGCAGCTCGGGTGTGGGCCTGGAAATCGTGAAGCAGCTCTCGGCTGCGGGCGATCGCGTCTACGCAGCCTCGCGCTCGGAAGGGGATCTCGCCGGACTCGCGGGCGTCTCCTGGCAGCGCTACGACGTGACGGACCGCGGGGCGATGCTCGAACTTCCCGAGCGGCTCGATGGCTTCGTGTATTGTCCGGGCACGATCCAGCTCAAACCCTTCGGCCGACTCAGCGACGAGGATTTCCAACAGGAGCTGGAGGTGAATTTCCTGGGAGCGGTGCGGGCAATCCGTCTCGCTCATCCTGCCTTGAAGGCCGCACCGACGGCTTCGATCGTGCTTTTCTCCACCGTTGCCGCCGGGACCGGTTTGCCCTATCACGCCGGAATCGCCTCGGCGAAGGGGGCGCTGGAGGGGCTCTGTCGCACCCTCGCCGCGGAGTTCGCGCCCAAGATCCGGGTGAATTGCCTGGCCCTCTCCCTGACGGATACGCCGCTCGCGGCCGCGCTGCTCTCGTCGGAGGAAAAGCGCCGTGCCTCGGCCGATCGCCATCCCCTGAAGCGGGTCGGCGACGCGGCGGAGGTGGCGAAGGCGGCGGGATTCCTGCTGGGACCTGACTCGGGTTTCCTCACCGGACAGGTCATCCGGATGGACGGAGGGCTCTCGAGCGTGAAGCTGCTCTGAGGCATGGATTCGATCTCCGTCGTCTTCCCGCACCAGTTGTTCGCGTCGCATCCGGCGCTGGCGCGTGGACGGCGCGTCCTCCTGATCGAGGACACGCTCTTTTTCGGCGATCCGCACGCGGCGCCGGGTCGGTTCCACCGGCAGAAGATTCTTTTGCACCGGGCCTCGATGAAGGCCTATGCGAATCGGCTCACGGAGCAAGGGCACGAGGTGATCTACCACGAATATGATCGCGCCGCGACGATCGGGGAAGTCCTGACAAAACAACATCGCGAGTTGGGTTTTTCGAGGATCGTCACCTGCGAGCCCTGTGATTTTTTGCTCGAAAAGAGGCTGCGTCGTTTCGCATCGTCGAGCGGGGTGAAGCTGGAGGTGGTCGATACGCCGATGTTCCTGACTCCGTG
>JALRFZ010000345.1 GCA_023253615.1 Verrucomicrobiales bacterium
CTCGTCGTCAGCCACGACCGCTGGTTCCTCGACCGCGTCTGCGACCGCGTCGTCGTCTTTGAAGGAAACGGACGTGTGACGGTGAACGAGGGGAATTACTCCTACTACCTCGAAAAACGCCGCGCCGCCGAGGCCATCGCCGCCGCCGCGAAAGTGAAGCCGGCCAAAACCGCAAACCCCGCGGAGCCTGCTCCTGACAAACCCCGAAAACTGAAGTGGAAGGAAGAGCGCGAACTCGAAACCATGGAGGCAACCATCCTCGTAGCCGAATCCGTCGTCGCGGGGCTTGAGGAAAAGCTCAATGATCCCGCCTTTTACATCGAAAACGCCGCCGCAGCGCCGGCGATGATCGCCGATCTGGAGCGAAAGAAGGCCGAAGTCGCCGTGCTTTATGCCCGATGGGAGGAGCTGGAGGCGATCCGGGCGGCGGCGGGATGAAGTGATCTCCCGGAAAAATGACGCATTGACACCCCTTCGCCCGCTTCTCTAGGATTCCCGTCCGTCCATGTCCTCCAAACCCCTTCACAACCTCGTCGTCGAACTACCCGGCTCTCCGCCCCGGCACTACCTGCTGAGTGCCGCGACGATCCGGCTCGGACGGGTCGAGGGCAATGCCATCGTCGTCGAGGAGGACGCCGTCTCGGCTCGGCATTGCGAACTCCGCCGCACCGCAGCGGGCGGCTATGAAGTCCGCGATCTCGGCTCGACCAACGGCACCCGTCTCAATGGCGAGGCCCTCTCCGGGGAAGCCAGGGAGTTGCATGACGGCGACAACCTCCTCCTCGGAATCTCGGCGAAAGCCCGTTTTGTGCGGGTCCATGAGATCCGCGACCGAATCGAGCCCGGACCGTCCGCCGCCGGCTCCGTGACGATGCGCCTCGAACGCCCGGCGATCAATCCCGTCGCCGCCGCCGTTGCGAAGGCCGCGCGGGATCGGGTAAAGTCGGCGTAAGAGGTTTTACCCGAACCTCATACTCTTACTCTTGCCTCATACTCTCACTCAAAAGCGTGGGGTTCTTGGTCGTTCGTTTCGGAGTATGAGTAGGAGTAGGAGCCAGAGGAGGGCATCAAGACCCAAAACCCGCGCAATTCGATATTGACCCTCCTCCCCATCGGCAGGAAGCTTGCGCCTCACAAACCCGGATAATTTATGGCAGATCTAGACGACATCAGAGACGGAGACAATTTTGGTCTCAACACCCCCGCGGACACCAGTTCCTTTTACCTCAAAGGCCTCAACAACACCGATTGGGGCATCAAGAACCGCATGGCGCGGATCTTCAACCGGAAGTCCGGCCGCACCGTGATGCTGGCCTTCGACCACGGTTTCCTCATGGGCCCGACCTCGGGACTCGAGCGCATCGACCTGAACATCGCCCCTCTCGCCGAGCACGCCGACTGTCTCATGGGCACCCGCGGCATGATCCGCTCGAGCATCCCGGCGGACAACACCAAGCCGATCTGTCTCCGCACCGACACCGGTACGACGATCCTCACGGAAATGAACCACAACGTCCTCATCTCCGAGGAGGACGCGATCTCGATGAACGCCAGCGCCATGGCCGCGATGCTTGCCATCGGTGACGCCGCCACGGAAGCCTCCACGGTGGCGAATTTCAGCCTTCTCGTGGACATCGGGAACAAATACAGCATCCCGGTGATGGGCGTGACCGCTGTCGGAAAAGACATGGCCCGCGATGCCCGCTACTTCGGCCTCGCCTCGCGCGTCTGCGCCGAGAACGGTGCCAGCATCGTGAAGACCTACTACACCGAAGGTTTTGAGAAAGTCGTCGCGGCCTGCCCGGTCCCCGTCGTCATCGCCGGCGGTAAAAAACTTCCGGAACTCGAAGCGCTCGAACTCGCCTACAATGCGATCCAATGCGGTGCCGCCGGTGTCGACATGGGCCGTAACGTCTTCCAATCCGAAGCGCCTCTCGCCATGATCAAGGCCGTCGCCGGCGTCGTCCACGACGGTCTCAAGCCCCAGGAGGCCTTCGACCTCTTCAACACGCTCAAGGGCTGAGGCGGGCCCTGAGCCAACCCTGTTGGGTCTCTCTTTCAACCCTCTTTGGTCCCCGACCGGCAGGTCTCCGGCCGAAGAGGGTTTTTTGTTAGTCGACGGGATAACCGAATCGCTCGAGAGCCGCGCGTTCCAGCCTCAGGGCGCGCTCGCGCACGGCGGGGTCCCATTCCGGGCGGTTCTTTTCATCGCGGCTGTGGTTGATGCGTTCTTTCCCGCGGACGAGGGCGGGATCGAAATCACAACCGAGCCGCTCGAGCACGGTGACGAGGTCTTCCCGCAGGTTTTCCTGTTTCCCGACGAAATCGACGGGGCGGAAGGTGTAGTGGCTGAAGAGAGCGGTGACGTAGCCGGGATATCGGTCCATCACGGCGCTGACGAAACCATTGAAATCCCGCCCTTCGCCAAATCCATTCAGAATGGCATTGGGATGCCAGCGGTGGAAGTTCTCCGAGTCTCCGTCGCGTTCCCAGTTCAAGGAGGGCTGGCTTTTGTAGAGGTAGAAGGACTCGTACCAATCGAGCGGGTGCCGCACGAAACAGAAGGTGAAAGGCCGCGGATGGAGCCGCAGACGGGGGCGTTTCACGAGGTATTCGATCCGTCGCCCGAGCCCCTGCCAACCGGGCGCGAGGAGGTGATCGAGATTGGCGTGTCGATGCCCGATGGAGCATCGCATCAGCCCGGCGTCGCGCAGCACCTTGGTCACCCAGGTGCCGCCGGTTTTGGGAATGTGGAGAAAGAGGGCTCCGTTTTTAAGAATCACCGCCATGCGGGTAAGCCTTGGCTCCCCGCGGTGCGATTGTCAACGCCGGGGCTCAGCTTCTCACGAGGGCAGTCCGGCGCCGGTGGCCCGGAGGTCGCGCTTGCTGAAGTCGGCGAGCCGCCAGAGGAGCCGCGGTGTCGCTTCGGACTCGTCCTCGTCTTCCGTCCGGGGAGCGACCGGCAGGCTGAAGATGACGGCGTTGCGTCCGTCGGTGGCCCGTTCCGCCCGGATCGTGCCACCGTGGTGGAAAACGGTGAGGTAGCAGGCCATGAGATTGGTGCCGAGCTCTTCGGGCTGGTTCGCGCGGACGTAGAAGGGATCGAAGAGACGCGGCAGATCCGCCTCGGGGACGGGATCGCCGTTGTCGAGGAAGACCACCTGCAAGTCGCGCCCGCCGTCGATGGCGGAGATGAAGACATCGATCTCCCCTCCCCGCTTCAGGACGGCGCGGGCTTCCTCGAAGAGAAAACGCGACATCTGGGAAAGTTTCTGGTGATCACCGGCGAGGAGCGGCAGATCCCCGGGCGCCTCGACCCGGAAACGGATGTCGGGACGCGCCTGCATGACGAGCTCGCCGGCCTCGCGGAGCACGGCGGCCAGGTCGATGCCTTCGCTGACTCTCAATCCGCTCATTTTCGTGCCTTCGGAGAGATTCGAGAGGATGGATGTCATCCGGTCGATCTGTCCGCCGACCTCGCCGTAAAAATCGCGCCAATAGGCGGGATCTTTCGGCTCGCCCTGGATCTCATCCTCGAGCTGGTAGGGCAGCAGATCGTAGAAGGTACGCATCACGGTCAGCGCGTTGCGGAGGTGGTGGTTGAGCCCGGCCGAGAGGATGCCGATGCTCGCGGCCTTGTCGGCCATCAGCAACTGCTGGAAGGCGTCGGCCTTTTCCCGGATGAGTTGCTCGCGCTCGCGCTCGAGGCAGAAATGCCCCAGCGCCTTGGAAAGGCGGTTCTCGAGATCGTCGGGATCCCATGGTTTGGTGAGATAGGAGTAGAGGAGGCCGTCGTTCAAGGCATCGACCGCGGCATCGAGATCGGAGAAGGCCGTGACGAGGAAACGCAAGGGATCAGGATCGACGGCGCGGATACGCTTCAGCAACTCGATTCCGGATTCTCCGGGCATTTTTTTGTCGCTGATGACGACGCCGATCCGGTCGTGGTGCTGCTCGAAAAGGGCGAAACCCTCCTCCGGGCTGTTCGCGAGATAGATGGGCGCGAGGTGTTCGAAGATCGCCTCGAAATATTTCAACGACTTCATTTCGTCGTCGATGTAGAGGATGCCGTATTCAGGAAATTGCTTTTTCATGGCACACGGGAGCATGGGAGCCCGGGGAGGTTTCGGAGGTTCGGGAAAGCGGCTGTGTCCGAGTGTGATGGGGCGAACGGTCTCCGGCGGAGGCCTGGCTCTCGTCGTCCGGGGTCGCGGTGGGATCGGCTTCCATCGGAAAGGTCGGGGAAGGCAGGGTGACGCGGAACTCCGTGTAGGTGGCGCCGTCGGAGAAGACCTGGATGGTCCCCCGGTGCGCGGCGACGATGCGGAAGCAGATGCTCAATCCGAGCCCGGTGCCCTCGCCCGCTTCCTTCGTCGTGAAAAAGGGATCGAAGATCTCCTCCCGGATCCGGTCGGGGATGCCGGGGCCGTTATCGACGACGGTGACGACGACCTGGTCGCCGGCTTCGTGCGCATCGACGATGATCCGGTTCTTCCGGCCGGTATCGACGGCCCCCATGGCCTGCACCGCGTTGTGGACGAGATTGATGAAGACCTGGGCGAGCTGATTTTTCACCCCGCGGACCAGCATCGTGCCGTCGATCCTCAGATCGACGGCGACCTCGTGGTCGTCGATCTCCTTGCCCAGCATGCGGACCGCCACATCGACGGAGTCGCGCACGGGGAATTCGCCGAGGACTTCGCTGCGCTTGTGGGAGAACTCACGCAGCTCGCGGACGATCTCCTTCATCCGGTCGAGGATGGGCAGCACGAAGGCGGCCGTCTTGCCGGTGCCCGTGCGGGCCTGACCGAGCACATCGACGCCGGCGAGCGCCCGCGGAATGAGGCCGGCCTGCACCGGCGTGGGCATCGTGTAGCCGGCGAGTTCGACCGCGGCCAGCGACGTGGCGGAGAGGCCGAGCGCACCGAAGCCCGACACGGTCGTGTCGCCCATCGCGGCGGGAGTGCCCGCGGGAACCGGTGGCGGCGCAGGCCGTCGGGCCGCGCCGCGGTCGTCATGGTTGCGGTCGCGTGAGGAACCCTCGGGCTCGTGGTGCGAGTGCCGCGGCTCGCGATGGGCATCACCCGGCTCGCGACGCGGCCCGTCGCCGCCCCGGCGGCGACCACCCCGCCCGCGACGACGGCGCGGACGTCCCGATGAACCTTCCGCCCTGCCCGGCTCAGCCGGGCGACTCGACCTGTCGTCCAAATC
>JALRFZ010000377.1 GCA_023253615.1 Verrucomicrobiales bacterium
GCTGTTCGAGGCCCTCGGTGCGCTCGAGGAGGGATGGCGGCCAGGCCACGAAGTCGAAGAGAAAATCGCGCCGGAAGCCGTAAATCCCTTTGTGTCGGTAGCAGACGAGATCGTCGGGGACGCTGCGCGGATGCGGGATCCGGCTGCGCGAAAAGTAGAGGGCGTGGCCGTCGCGATCGATCACGACTTTCACCACGTTCGGATCCGCGAGGACGGGATCGGAGGCGGCGACCGGATTGGCCGCGGTGATCATCGGCAGACCGGGATCGGCGATCAAAGCGGCGGCGAGGGCATCGATGAGGCCCGGATCGATGAGCGGCTCATCGCCCTGGATGTTGAGGATGTGGGTCACTTCCGGGAAGGCGGAGGCGACCTCGGCGGCCCGGTCGGTTCCGCTGGGATGGTCGTCGCGGGTCATCGTGACGTGTCCGCCGAACGCCTCGACCGCCTCGGCGATGCGGTCGTCATCCGTCGCGACGGTGAGAAAGGCGAGATTCGAGCACTCGCGGCAGCGGTCCCAGACGTGCTGGACGAGCGGCTTTCCCGCGATGAGATGGAGCGGTTTACCCGGAAAACGCGTCGATCCCCAGCGGGCGGGGATCACGCCGAGGACTGAAGAGGGTGAGGTCGACATGGCAAGAGGGTTCAATCCCGCTCACGAAGTCCGGCTTTCGCCGTTTCGCAAGGGATTCCCTCGGAAAAGTCGTCCGCGGCTTCTGCCGGCAACCACGTCGCGGCGGGCTGATGCCCCGGGACTGCCTTCAATCCCCGTAGACGCGCACGTTGGCGTCGCGGCGCAGCTTCTTCAGCCAGCCCTCGAGGTTTTTCTGGCGCTTCTCGATGGTGAGGCGCTTGTCGATCTCCTCCTCGAGTTCCTCGAAGGACGGCGTCTTTTGTCCGACCCGTTCGTCGACCCGGAGAATGTGCCAGTTGATGCCGCTGTCGAGCGGTTGGCTGAGCTGGCCGACGGGCAGGCTGTAGGCGGCCTTGGTGAGGCCTTCGTTGAGGACATCCTTGCCGAGCACGCCCACGTAGCCGCCTTTGCTC
This sequence comes from Verrucomicrobiales bacterium, assembly GCA_023253615.1. GTDB lineage: Bacteria > Verrucomicrobiota > Verrucomicrobiia > Verrucomicrobiales > DEV007 > Arctic95D-9. Next base: position 1,048 of record JALRFZ010000377.1, read on the forward strand.
GCGAAGCTGTCGGCCGAATATTTCTTGGCGACCTCACCGAAATCACTCCCGCCGCGGAGCTTGCCGAGCACTTCGCCGAGCACCTTCTGCTGGGCGTCGAGATTGCTCGTCGGCGTCTGCTTGGGGATCGAGATGATGCGCACTTTCGGCTGGCCCGCCGAGGCGAATTCGCCCTTGATCTCGTTGTATTTCGCCCGCTTCTCCCAGGGGGTGTTGGGGATCGTGTCCTCGCCTCCGTGCTTCGAGCGCAGGGCCTGGATCGCGATCTGGTCGCGCTGGATCTCGCGGAATTGGGCGATCGTCATGCCCGATTTCTTCAGCTCGCCGAGGAACTGGTCCCGGTCGCCCTTGAAACGCTCGGTGACGAAGCGGTTGATCGATTCGTCGACGTACTGGTCCTTGATCTGGCCACCGAGTTTCTTGAATTCGCTGAGGATGAGATTGCGGTCGATGAGGTCGTCGAGGGCGCTCTCCTCCATGCGGCGGATCTCACGCTCGGCCTCGGCCTTGCTCACCATGCCCTTGTTCCCCATCAGCCACACCTGCACCTGGGTCTGCACGGCCGAGTCCACCATCGTCTGGGTGATCGGCTCTCCGTTGACGACGGCCTTGATGCGGTTCAGCTCGACCGGGGCGGCGCCGCAGCGCGAAGGGCTCTGGGTGGCCCACACCGCGAGGGCGAGCACCGCGGGGAGGGTGTGTCGTTTCATCTTCATGGTCGGGTTTCTCGCGAGCGATACTTTCTCACAGGTCGAGGACCCAGTCGAGGGCCGACTCGAGCCATTCTTCCTCGTTGTCCCCGATTAAACGCGGAAACTTGCCGTTTATTTGGAGATACTTGCCATTTTTGGTCAGCTTCAGCTTCCCTTCTTGAATTTCCAGAATGCTGCATCCCTTCCGCGCCGCGCGGATGCGGATCTCGGTGGCGGTGAGGAGATGCACGGCCGGCGGCGGGAGATGGCCGAAGCGATCGGTCCAGTTTTCGCGGAGGACATCGAGGTCCTCGGTCCGGGCGGCCTCGGCGAGCTCGCGGTAGGCGGTGATGCGGAGCCGCGCCTCGGGCATGTAGGCGGCGGGGATGAAGGCGGGGAGACCGTCTTCGGGATTCTTCAGCCAGGCCGCCTCGTTCGTGCGGAGGAAATCGATAAACATCGAAATCTCGACGCGGTCGGCGGCGGGCTCGCCCTTCAGTTTGGACACGGATTGCTTGAGGAGCTGGCAATACAGATCGAATCCGATCGCGGCGATGTGACCGCTCTGCTGGGTCCCTAACAAATTCCCCGCGCCCCTGATCTCGAGGTCTCGCATCGCGATCTTGAAGCCGGCCCCGAGGGAGGAATACTGCTTGATCGCGTTGATGCGCTTGCGCGCGTCGCCCTCCATGAGCATGTCGGGCGGCAGGAGGAGGTAGGCGTAGGCGCGGCGGTCGGCGCGTCCGACGCGGCCGCGGATCTGGTAGAGGTCGGCGAGACCGAAGCGGTCGGCCCGATCGATCATGATCGTGTTGGCGTTCGGAATGTCGACGCCGCTCTCGATGATGGTGGTGCAGACGAGCACGTCGAACTCATGCCGGATGAAGCGGCTCA
>JALRFZ010000455.1 GCA_023253615.1 Verrucomicrobiales bacterium
CCGAAAAAGCCCGCTTCGGTATCGAGCCTCAGGTCGGCCTTGCGCGTCACCGAATCGGGGCCGTGGCAATGGAAACACGCGTCGGCGAGGATCGGACGGACATCGCGATTGAAGGTCAGCGGCGCTTCGGCGGAGGCGAGACTGCTGATCGCGAGACCGGCGCAGACGGTCGGGAACAGGGGGAGTTTCCGGATCATGGGTAAAACTGGGGGTGCGGAAGAGACGATCTTCCCGGGTTAAACGTCACTTCGCGGTCGGAAACTTACGCGGAAAATACCCCGGAATCGCTACGCAATCAGGTGAGAAGGGCCCGATCCAACAGGGTCAGGTGGTGCGCTTGACCCTCTTTCGTGCCCACGGGACGAGGGCGAAACCCAGGGCGACCAGGCCCATGGTGATGGAAAACGCGTCGCCGATCCGGGCGAAGACCGTCACGGGCGGATCGAGATCGATCGCGAGGGTCGCGGGCAGGCTGCCGCGGATGTAGGTGGAGCCGCTTTCGGCATCACGCACGATGCGCTCGTTCTTCTCACGCCCGGTGCGGTCGTAGACGCTGCCGCGTTCGTCGATGAAACCGCTCACTCCGGTGTTGGCGGCGCGGATCATGGGACGCCGCAGCTCGATGCAGCGGAAGATCGCATTGTCGAAATGTTGTTGCGGCTGCACGCTGTCGAAGAACCAACCATCGTTCGTCACGTTCACGAGGATCTGCGGACCGGGTCGGACAAAGGCCCGCGCATGGAACGGGATCGTGTCCTCGATGCAGATGAGGGGAATGATGCCGATGGAGTGGCCGTCTTTTTCGATCGTCAGCGGCTCGAGCGAATCACCGGCGGTGAAATCCTGCACGATGACACCTCCGGCGATCCAGGCGAAGAGCGGAAACGAATTCCGGAGCGGGATGTATTCACCGAAGGGCATGAGATGGTTCTTCCGGTGCATCTGATGCGACCCGGTGTCGCCTTTCATGATCGTGATCGTGTTGTAGATCTCGGTATTTTGCAGGTTGCTGTCCTCGAGGCCGGTGATGAGGTAGAAGTCCCCGTCCTTGAGGATGTGATCGTTCAGATACTCCTGCACCCAGGGGAAATTGAAGACGCCGGGCAGCGCCGTTTCGGGCCAGATGACGAGATCGTGCGGCGAACCCTCGACGAAGGCGCGGGTGAGATCGCGGTAATCGAAGATCACCTTTTGCCTCACGGCGGGATCCTCGGACCACTTGTCCTCGAGCGCGATGTTCATCTGCATGACGCGGGCGCGGAGATCGATCGTCTTTTCCGGCTGACGCATCATGGCCTGGAGTCCGTAGAGGAACAATCCCGCGACCATCGCGGAAGCGATCGCGAGATCGAAATGCGGCGGGATGCGCCCCCTCGAGCGCACCTCCCGGGATACCCTGACAATCGTGCAAAACAACACCGTGCCCGCAAACATCACGACGAATCCGTAGCCGTTCACACCGATGACATCGGCGAACTGGATGAGGGTGAGGTGATCCTTCAACGCCACGCCGAGTCCGTTCCATCCGAAGCCCGGAATGACGAGGCCGCGCAACCACTCGAGCCCGCACCAGGCCGCGCCATTGAGAAAAGCGGCGCGCAGCACCCCGAGGGAGTCCGCAAAAAGGTCGCGCTTCTTGTCCCCCTTGGCCCCGGAGCGATCCGGACCCCATCGTCCCACCGTCGCGGCGAAGGCTCCGAAGAGGGCGAAGTAGAGCGCGAGGTAGGCCGACATCGCCACGAGCCCGCCGATCCCGGCCCAGACCGTGCCGGCGACCCGCGACATTTCCATCACCCACGAGGCGTTGACCGCTACGAAAACAAAGCCGGCAAGGAAGCCGAGACGCGCTCCGTGCCACCACCGGGGACGGGGCCTTTTTTTACCGGGACGCACTTCCGAAAACCAGAGTGCGGCCAAAAGAGGTCCGGTCCAGAGCCAGACCACCGCGCCGAAATCAAAGGGAGGGAAACAAAGCGCGAGCAAAAGCCCGGATGCCGCCGCCGCGACTTCAGGCCAATAGCGGCGGCAGGCGGCGGGCAGGCGGGAAACAATCTTGGGGGCGGAGGCGCTCACGTCGGGGCAATGGACACGGGATCGCACCACGTGTCAAAATCCGCGACGGAAACGGTATCGGCGCAATCTCACGCGGAGGCGGCGATCTTGCTGTATTGCAGGTAGAGCGCCTCGAGCGAACCTTCCTCGAGGGCGAAACGCGAAACGCGGGCGCCCTTGCCGATGATCGCGGCGAGGAGATCGGCGGGATTCTCCGAAGCGGGGAAGATGACGCGGTCTCCGATAAATTCGCCGCCCATCTCGCGACAGATCGCGGCCGTGGCTTCGGTATTCTCCGCGTCGATGCGATAGACCGATCTCCCCTCCCCCGCCGGATTGACGGAGCCCTCGTAGACTTTTTTCCCGCCCTGCAGGATGACGATCTCGTCGCAGACCTGCTCGACCTCGCCGAGGAGGTGCGAGCTCAGCAAAACGGTCAAGCCGAGCCCGTCGCGGAGCTCGAGGAGTTGGCGGCGGAATTCGACAATGCCCTCGGGATCGAGTCCATCGGTGGGTTCGTCGAGGATGAGCAGCTCCGGCCTCGGCAAGAGCGCCTGGGCGAGGGCGAGACGCTGGCGCATCCCGTGGCTGTAGGTCGAGACGCGGTCATGGATGCGGCGGGTGAGGCCGACCCATTCGACCGTCTCGCGCATGAGCGCCTCGGGCACTCCGCCCGAATACGCGGTGAGGACTTTCAGATTCCGCCACCCTGACAAATACTCATAAAACGCCGGTGCCTCGAAGATCGCGCCGACTTTCGCGACGGCCTTTTCCCGCTCGCGCTGCACCGAGGCCCCGCCGATCACGGCCTCGCCCGCGTCGGGATGGACCATGCCGAGGAGCACGCCCAGCGCGGTGCTTTTTCCGGCGCCGTTGTGCCCCAGCAGCCCGCAGATCTTTCCCTTCGCGACGGAGAAGGAAACCCCGTCGAGCGCCGGGGCGGCGGCACGGGGGAAACGTTTCGTGACGGTGTTGAAGGCGAGCATCACTTTCTCTCCACCACGAACTGGACCTCGCGCAGGACATGGCCGTCGCCATACAGCACGTTCACCCCGTCGCCGACATCCTCGTGGAAATTCTCCTTGTCGGAAACCAGGGGAATGCCGGAGGGATGGCCCTTCATGCCGAGGAGCTGGAGATTCGAGGTCTTCTGTCCGTTGACGAGACTGTTCCAGAAATAGCTCGAGCCCGTTTTTTCGAAGATCTCATGATCGGCGGGGCAGTGGAAGGCCTCCTCGTCGCCGAGGTATTCGAGGAGGACGGTGTCGAGCGCGGGATCATCCTGCCCGCGGCTCTCGCGGCCGGCGACGAGGGTGGGATAAGTCATGCCGTGGTCGGCGAAGTATTGGTTCAACGCGATCCCGATCTCGCGCAGTTTGCCGGAGCAGAGGGTGGAACGGGCGTTGGCCTTCATCATCCGAAAGGTCGGCACGCCGATCCCGGCGAGGATGCCGAGGATGGCGACGACGACGAGGATCTCGACCATGGTGAGACCACGCTGCCGGGACGGGGATCCGTGTGGTTCCATTCTCATCTGCCTCGCATCATCGACATGGATCGCTGCATCTCCTCGAGGAGCGGGGCGAGGTCGAGCTGGGTCTCGGCGTTCGCGTCCTCGTAGTAGGCCTTCAATCCCGCCTGGGTGATCTTGTCGGCGATCTCCGGATCGGCCTCCTCGAGGCGGCCGGGTCCGCCGCGCTCTTCCTGCATGCGCTTGAGGGATCGATCGACGATCTTCTTGCGTTCCTCGCGCTCCATCTCGTTGAACGATTGCATCATCTGCTGGAAGGCCCGGCCGACGCGGCGCTCGAGGAAATAGAACTGCTCGTCCGGGCTCAGATCACGGAAAAAATCGCGGCGCGGATCCCGGTCGGCGTTTTCCTCGAGCTCGCGCACCTCGGAAGGCTCGAGGCCGTTGAGCAGGGTCGCGAGTTCACCGATGATCCGCTTCCGTTCTTCGGGATCCTCGATCGTGGAGAGATCGTTCTCCGCGACAAAGGTCTTCACCTTTTCCGGCGTCGGACGCGCCGCGCCGGCCCAGCGCATCAAGCCCCAGGCGACACCCCAGACGAGGAGCAGGGCGACGAGGCCTTTGACGAGGAGGAGATTGCGGGGGGACATGGTGGGGAAGACTGATATTCTAGACAAGGGAATACGAAGGAGGTTACGACGAGACCGGGTCGACTGGAAAGAGCTAAGTCGAGTGGTTCAGAACAAAAGACGCCCGCTAAAACAAAAACTTTCCCACTCGGATGTCCTCGAGAAGCAGGCACCGCGACAGGAATTGATCGCCATCTGCGCCCAACCGGGGCGATTCCAACGTTTTGCTGCCATTCGCCGGGGGGGGCTCTCGCTTGGCAAACCCCACACCTGGCTAACTTCTCTCGTCCTTCCGGGACTTGACACTCTTCCTGATCACCGGACGTTGATCACATGGACAATCCCACGAAAGTTCAAGACATCGGCAACTCCCTCGACAGTCGCCATTTAAAAGATCTCCCGCAGTCTCCGCCTGTCGAAGACGGGATCTTTCGAAACCCGGTGATCAACACAGATACCACCGAAGGTCCCGACATGATGTCGATCGTCGAGCGATCGATGAGACGCTATCCGAACGCTCTCCGCGTGCTTTCGGATTGAACCGCAAACCGGGCGTGAGTTTTCTATGGGCGACCTACGCCGCCTTTTTCCCGCGCCGGAAACGTTTCCTGAGCTCATCGAGCGAATAAACGCGCAGGCCCACGACGGCGGCGAGGTAGGCGACCAGTCCGATGGAAACGAGCACCGCCATGCCGCTGAAGCGTTTCACGAATCTGCCCTCGCTCATCAGCAGGCCCTGCCCGTAATGGGCGAGAGTCCAGACGATGGCGCCCATGATGATGGCGGCGAGGAAGAGCCGGATGACCCGTCCGGTGAATCCCGGCGCGAGCTTCATGTAGCCGGCACGGCCGAGGCCGATCCATAGCAAGAGCACGTTCACCCACCCCGCGACCGAGGTCGCCGCGGCGCACCCGACCGGCCCGAGCCAGAGGAACATGGGGTAAACCAGCACCATGTTCAGCACCGCGGCGGCGATCGTGAAATACATCGGCGTCTTCGTGTCCTCGCGGGCGAAGTAACCCGGCTGCAGCACTTTGGCGAGAATGTAGGCCGGTGTGCCGGTGGCGAAGGCGGCGAGGATCCAACCCATCTGCGCGGCGGCCTCACCCCCGAATTTGCCCCCTTCGAAAATCGTGAACATGATCTCGCGGGGGATCACGAGCATGGCCACGGTCGCGGGCAGGCAGAGGAACAAGGAAAGCTCGATCCCCTGGTTGAGACTGCGTTTCGCGGCGTTTTCATCACCCCCGCGGAGGTTGCGGGTGATCTCGGGCAGCAACACGACGCCTGCCGCCATGCCGATGAGACCGAGGGGCAGTTGGTTGATGCGGTCGGCGAGATTGATCCCCATTTTTCCGCCGACCTGGAGCGAGGCCACGGTGCCGCCGACGATGAGATTGAGCTGCTGCACGCTCGCACTGACGAGGCCCGGAGCCATGAGCCAGGCCAGTTGCTTCATGTCCGTGTCGAAGTGCGGGAAAAGCGGCCGCAGATCGACCCCGCGGCGCAGGCACGAGACGACGACGATGGCGAGCTGGATCACTCCGGCGACCACCACCGACCAACACAGGACCAGCAGCGGTTCGCCCGTCCGCGGCACGACGAGGACAAGCCCCACCACGAAGACAAGGTTGAGCGCGACATAAGACACGGCCGGTGCCCCGAAGACCTTGCGGCTGTTGAGGATGCCGCTGAGCCCGGCGACGAGGCAGATGAAGACGAGGTAGACGACCGTGATGCGCGAGGCGGTGACCGCGGCTTCGAGACGTCCGTCCTGGGCGAAGCCGATATTGGTGATCTTCACGATCGGCTCCATGAAAATGAAGGAAAGGACGAAGCACGACATCAGGATGACGAACATCGTCGAGAGGGTGCGGCGCGCGAAGCGGTCGGCGCCCTCCGCGCCCTGCTCCTCGAGACGGCGGCTGTACATCGGCACGAAGGCGGCGTTGAAGGCCCCTTCGCCGAAGACGCGGCGGAAGAGATTCGGAAACTGGAAGGCCGCGACCCAGACATCGGCCATCGCCCCGCTGCCAAGGTGGTAGGCGATCAGTTTGTCGCGGACGAATCCCGCGATGCGGCTCAGCAGCGTGAGCGCGCCGACGGTGAACATGGATCGGAACATGGCGGTGCGGGGAAAGGTCGGTCGGGCCGGTGCCGGGAGGATACGGGGCGGGGAGTCGATTCTTGCGGATCAGTTCCCGGGTGCCGGAGCGGGAACCGGCGCCCGGGCACGGCTCTGGAAAAAGACGGCGGGATGGGCGAGGTCGCTGTCCCCCTCTTCGAACTTCGTCCCGAGTTCCTTGAGCGATCCCATCTCCAGCAGCACCTCGATGCCTTTGGTAATCTTGTCAGGGTCAAAGACGAGGCGGGTCAGCTGCATGCCGCGCAAGGGTGTCAGGTCGGTGACGCCCGTCCCGCCGATGTGGAGGCGCTGCAGGGCGGTGCCGGAGAGCGGTGCCAGATCGGTCACCGCGGTGCGGTGGAGGGTGAGGCTGACGAGGGGCGATTTGGAAAGGGGCGCGATGTCCCTCACCGGCGTGTCGGTGAGCCAGAGCATCTGCAGGGGCATGCCCTCGAGCGGGGAAAGGTCCGCGACCCGTGTCTCGACGAGATTCATTTCGACAATGCCGAGACCTTTCAAGGGAGTCAGATCGGTCACCGCCGTGCCGCTCAGGTAAAGCTTTTGCAGGGAGGTCATTCCCGCCAGCGGCGAGAGATCCTTCACCGCCGACTTTTCCAGATAGAGTTCGACGAGGGGCATGCCTTTCAGCACCGAGATGTCCGGCACCGCACAGCCCTGCAGGTAGAGGGCCATCAGCGACATGCCCCGGAAGGGCGCGAGATCCGTGACGCCGCAGTTGTCGAGCGCGATCGCCTGCACCTGTCCCCGCTCGTCGATCTGGAACTGGCCGTTGCCGGTGTAAGCGGGGTTTCCCGCGCGGATCACCTCGTGCAGCTTCACCTCGCTCCAGAACTGCGGGGCAGCTGGTGCCGGAGCGGGTGCCGTCTCCGCCGCGGGAACGGCGGGAGCGGCCGGCTCGTCCGCCGTTTCAGCGGACGGAGGTGTCGCAGGCTCCCCGCAAGCGGAAAGAAGGAGCCCGGCGAGGGAGATCGGGAAAAACAAGCGGTGCATCATCCCCGATCATCCACGAAACCCGGCGGGCAATCAAGGATGGGCTTCGGAGGTGCGGACCGTTCCTTTTCTCAGCGGAGATCGAGGCACTTCAGCGTGTCCTGCCCGCGCATGATGAGGCGGCCATCGGAAAGCGCCATGGGTGTCCAGTATTTGAAATCGGGCATCTTGATGGCGTCGCGTCCCGCCGCCACCTGCTTGGCGACATCCTCATCGACCTCGGCCTTCTTGCCGAAGACATCGGTCATGGCGACTTCCTCGTAGCCTTTGGGAGAGGGCTTCACCGCGCGGAGGTAGCCGACTTCACCGTCCTGGATGAGAAGGTGGCCGTCGACAAGGATCATGTTGCCGCGGCCCATGAAGGGCGAGTCGCCCGTCTGCCAGATCGTCTTGCCGTCGAAATCGAGACACATGAGGCCGCCGGTCTTGCGCGCGGGGCCGTTGTGATTGGCGTTCTCGTTGGCGAGCAGGTAGATGTGGTCGCCGATGACGAAGGGCGGATGGACCTGGGTGCCCTGGGGCAGCGCGAAGACCTTTCCGACCTTCCAATCCCCGCCGTTCTTCGTGACGCGCACCATGCAACTGCCGTCGCCGTAGCCGCCGGTGAGGAAGACGAGATCCTCGGTGACCTTGGTTGGGAAAGGGATGGGGATGCTGTTGAAATAGGCGTCCGTCTTCCACAGCACCTTGCCGGTGGCGGGCTCGACACTGATGGTGGTGCCGAGTTTGAGCTCACCTTCCCGCTTCGTCGCGACAAAGACGGCTTGCTCGACGCCATGGAGCGTGAGCACGGTGGGAGTCGAGTGGGAATCCCCGAAACCTTCCGTGCGCCAGACTTCCTTGCCGGTCTTCGCATCGAGTCCGATCAGCCCGACCTCGGGAGCCATCGCCGGGACGATGATGACCTCCCCGACCTTGACCACGCTCTGGGCCCAGCCCCATTTGGGCGGCTCGGCTCCGTATTGATCCTGGATCGACACGACCCAGTCGGCCTGGTGGCTCTTGCGGTTGACCCGGAAAACCTGGCCGAATCCGCCGATGAAATACACCGCATCGTCCTCCACGAGCGGCACGCCGCGGCTGCCGGGGAAAGGGAGTTTGCCGGGGAAATCATAGGAGTAGCTCCACTTCTCCGAGCCATCTTCGAGCGAAAGACAATGGAGGACATCGCTCGTGTCATCGCGGCGGTCGAGGAGGAAGACCTCCCCCCCGGCGATCGCGGCCCCGCCGAATCCCTCGTTGAGTTTCTTTTCCCACTTCACCGGCGGGGCATCGACCTTCCAGCCCGACAGCTTCAGACCGGTTTCGGCGGAACGCCCGTCGCGGCCGGGACCTTGGAATTGCGGCCAGTCGGCGGCGCGGGAAGCTGGGGCGGCGCCCGCAAGGGCGAGGAGGGAGAGAATGGGCAGGATTCGTTTCATCGGCGGGGAACGTGCCAAACCCGCCCGCCCGAGGCAATCCCGAAATGACGGGATTTGCGCCATGCCGGAGTACTCCGCCGATCAATAACTCCGCCGCATGTGGCTCGGGAGGATGTTCAGCTCCTCCCGGTACTTCGCCACGGTGCGGCGGGCGATCTTGATGCCCTTCTTTTCGAGGTCCTCGACGAGGCGCTGGTCGCTGAGGGGCTTTTTGGGATCCTCGGCGGAAATCATTTCGGCGAGGGTCTGCTTCACGCTCGTATTGCTGAGGGTCTCGCCGTCCTCGGTCTCGTAGCCGGTCGTGAAGAAATACTTCATCTCGAAGACCCCGTGGGGCGTCGCCATGTATTTGCCCGAGACGGCACGGCTGACGGTGGTCTCGTGGACGCCGACCTTTTCGGCGATCTGGGCCATGTTCATCGGCTTCAACCTCGAAGGGCCGTGCTCGAGGAAGGCCTCCTGCCGCGCCACGATCTCGGAGGCGATCGACTGGATGGTCTGCTGCCGCTGGTGGATGCTCTTGATGAGAAACTTGCCGGCGCGGATCTTTTCCCGGATGTAGGCCTTCGCCTCGCGTCCATTGCCGGAGGCCATGAGATCCTTGTAGGCGTTGCTGATGCGCAGGCGCGGGATCTGCTCGTTGTTCATCGAGACGAGCCATTCGTCGCCCACCCGCTCGACGGTGACATCGGGGGTGACGTAGGTGTTCGTATCCTCGCCGAAACGGCTCCCGGGCCGCGGATCGAGGGTGGCGATGAATTCGGCCGCCTTGGTGATCTGCTCGGGGGTGACGCTGAGTTTCTTCGCGATCTGCGGATAGCGTTTCCGCGCGAGATCGTCGAGGTGGTGGTCGATGATGCGGTATTCGAGACTGTGGTGTTTGCCGAGCCGCTCGAGCTGGATGAGGAGGCAATCGCGCAGATCGACGGCACCGATTCCGACGGGATCGAAGCCCTGCACCACGGCCTTGGCCTCTTCGAGATCCTGGATCGGGATGCCCAGGTCGAAACAGAGATCCTCGAGACTGACCTGGAGGAACCCGGTCTCACCGATGTTGCCGATGAGCATCGCGGCAATCTCGCGGATCTTCGGACTGACCTCGGCAAAGCTGAGCTGGTTGGAAAGGTGATCCTGCAGGGTGATGGGCTCGACGATGGAGTCCATCACGAACTGGTGCTTCTCGTCCGCGTCGTCCCGCTTCGGCGAGGAGAGCCTCGACTGGGCCATGTACTCGCGCCATTCCTCGTCGAGCTGGGAGAGCTCGGCGAACTCGCGGTCGAAATCATCTTCCTCGCCCGTGCCCGCCTCCTCGAGGGAGATGTCGGTCGATTCCTCCTCCAGGGTCGGATTCTGCACCAGCTCCTGCTGGACGAGCTGCCTCAATTCGAGCGTGGGAGCCTGCAGCAGGAGGAGACTCTGCTGCATCTGGGGGGCAATCGTCTGCTGCTGAAGCAACGACTGGGACTGTTCGAACCGCTGTTCGGGCATCGTGGAGGCTGTTTCCGCCGGTTGTTTCGACACCCTAACACGGTCTGAAGGTAGTGGTAGCAAAATTTACGCCAAATTCCCTCACTTTCCCGAAAAAGTGCCTTATCCCAACTTTCCGCCTCATTCAGATGACCGAACCATTTCGCAAGCAGAGCAAATCAAAACTCTTTGATTATGGTATTTCTAATGAATTACCTTTGTGAATTGCCACTTCCCGACCTGACGGGCTTACGAAATCTCCGCTCCATCTCCTGTTTCCCGTCCTTCTCCTGCCCGCTCCGGCTGGAACACAGAAGCAGCGGGTTGGCGGCCTACCGGTTTCGCAGCGCCCTTCGGATTGCCGGGTGGAGCTGGAGGATCTCCCCTCGGCGACCCCATCCGCCTACGCACGGGCGCTTTCCCCGTCGGCTCCTGCCGAATACCGCATCAACCCGGTGAAAACCCCGGCCTGGCAGACGCGCTACACCCTTGGACCCGGCGACACCTTGAACTTCTCGGTCTACGACCGCGAGGACCTCGCCCGTGAAAACGTGCAGATCGCGCCCGACGGCACCGTCAGCTACTGCAGGCGGTGGCGGTGCGCGCCCAGGGGCTGACGCTCGACCAACTCCGCACCCGCATCGAGGAGGAGCTCTCGAAGTATCAGAAGAACGTGAAGGTCATCGTCACGCCCTCGGCGGTGGCCAGCAAGGAATTCGTCATCATCGGCCGCGTGAAGAAGCCGGGAAGCTTCACCCTCGACCGCCCCACCTCCGTGCCCGAGGGCATCTCGCTCGCCGAGGGCATCCAGATCGGCACGGTGCGCAGCTCCGCGTTCGAGCTGGCCGACTTCGAGCGGTCCTTCGTCGCCCGCAAGGGCAAGAAGCTGAACGTCGACCTCGCCCGTCTCTATTGCGAGGGCGACTTCAGCCAGAACGCCTACCTCGAGCCCGACGACTACATCTACGTCGCCTCGAGCCTCGAGAACGAGATCTACGTGCTCGGAGAAGTGCGCGAGGCCGGCCGCCGCAAGATGCCGGTGAAGCTTTCACTCGCCCGGGCCATCGCCGAGGCCGGCGGCTTCACCGACGCGGCCTTCCAGACGAAGGTGCTGCTGATCCGCGGCAGCATCCACCAGCCGCAGACCCAGGTGGTGAACGTGAAGGATATCCTGCAGGGCCGCCGCGCCGACATCCCGCTGGAGAACCGCGACATCATCTTCGTCAGCAAACATCCTTTCGAGATCGTGGAGCGCGCGCTCGACAGCGCCATCATCACCTTCATGCAGACGGTCACCGCCGAGGCCATGAACCAGAGCTACAACCCCATCCTCGGGGGCGGCGGAGGAAACTCCGGCACCGACACCGAGTGAGCCACGCCCCCACCCCGTCCGCCCGCCGAATCTTTCATGAACACCCGGATCCAGATTTCCGCCCGACTCGCGGCCCTCGTCCTGACCGCCGGTCTGCTCAGCTCGTGCCTCCACATGAAGCCGGCCGACCGCGAGTTCCACACCGCCGCGGAGTTCGCCTATGACGCGACCTTCGATACCCCGGAGTCCGGCATCACCGCGGAGGAGGCCCTGAAGCGCATCCCCAAGGATCCGACCTTCCAGCAGATCCAACTCAACCGTCCGCTCGACCGCTCCTACCTCCAGGCCCCGGCGGGCCCCTACCGCGTGGGTCCGGGCGACGAGCTCGACATCGAGGTGGCCGAGCTGAAGGAGACCCGCGCCCGCACCCGCGTGATGCCCGACGGCATGCTCTACTACGATGTCGCCCGCGGCATCGACGTGCGCGGCAAGACGATCTCGGAGATCTCGACACTGCTCTCGAAGTCGCTCGAAAACGATTATGTGAATCCCGTCGTGACGGTGAACGTGGCCAAGGCCGACAGCCAGCGTTTCTGGATGCTGGGCCAGGTGCAGAAACCGGGAGCCTATCCGATCACGAGACCGACGACGCTGATCGCGGCCCTTTCCGACGGCGGCGGCCTCCTCACGAACGTCGAGTCGAGCGAAGTCAGCAATCCCGAGGCGGCCGATCTCGAGCGTGCCATCCTCATCCGCAACGGCGATCTCATCCCCGTCGACTTCGAGCGCCTCGTCCGCGAAGGCGACATGTCGCAGAATGTCTACGTGAAGGGCGGCGACTACATCTTCGTCCCCTCGCTGACGACCCGTTCGTTCTAAGTGCTCGGCCACGTCAACAAACCGGGACCGGTCTACTTTGAAAAGGGCCCCACCCTCATTTCGGCCGTGGCCGCGGCGGGTGGTCCGCAGACCGATGCCATCGTGACGAAGGCCCTCATCCTCCGTGGCGGCACCCTGCGTCCTCAGGTCGCGGTGGTGAACCTGCGCAATGTCATGAAAGGCCAGGAGCCCGACCTGAAACTCGAGGGCGGCGACATCGTCTGGGTGCCCCGCAGCCCCTGGAGCAAGCTCGAGGACTACGTCGAAGCCGTCCTCATCACCGCGTCGCGGTGCAGGAAGGCCTCGGCGTGCTCGGCACGACGGGTTCCGCCGGCGTCACGATCAACGCGGGCGGGAACTGAGGGGGTGATCGGATCGCCACCGCGCGCGCATGACGAAAAGTGATCCCCTTCAAAGGCACGTCAAATCAACTGCGCTCGAATCACGCGCAAGAGACGTCTGAAAGACGCATTACCGGATGCCTTTTCGAAATCCATCATTTCCGTAAATGAAGGCTGATCCACCACAGGATCGTAACCCGATGGCATCCGGTCACCCAGCCAGCCTTTTGCGTCACGGATTCCCTCAGGCTCGTCCGGCCGCTTCAAGTCAACCGGAAGCCCGCGACGCCCTGCGAGCGATTCCGCGGCGGTAACGAACCAGGTTTCGTACTCCCGATGAGCAAGAACCACGAACACAGGGACATCGCTCCGGACTTCCCTCGCTCTCCTCGACAATTCCGGCCCGAGTCGCGCCGGACAATCATCTTCGCAATCAAGAAGGATCAGCACGAATCCTCCATACTAGGATGCCTTCGCGCATGCCAGAGCAACGTGCTTGTCGAAATAAGCCGCGTCATTCAGAAATGAGCCGGCTTTCACCCGGATCGGAGGATTGACAACCGGGACGAGCCTTGGATCGAATTCAGACACGATTCTCCTCAACAGACCCCGGACGGACTGAACTTCACCATGCCCTTCCACGATGGGTGCGATGTAGGGGTGGGTCATTTCCCGTTGTAGTCGAAGAGAGTCAATTGTCTTTCATCATGAAGATCCGGCAGAGGATCGGGAGCCAACTGGTCCTGCCGGAGCAATTCGCCCGGTGTGAAGAGGTGGTTCTTGAGCGCGTCACGGCCGGAATGATCGATCGGTCCCAATCGGGTGATTCCATCCTTGGACTCGACGGCAAAAATGGATTCGGCGGCAATGTCAGAGTTATCCAAAAGATCGGGACTGTGACTGGTCACCAGGATCTGGCAATTCCGTGAACCTTCACGGAGGGCTGCGAGAAGGACCGCGGACGCAGCAGGATGCAGTGCCATCTCCGGCTCTTCCAGTCCGATGGCGAGAGGTTTCTCGATCGAGTTCCGGACAGATTGGAAGATCGCGGACAGCACTCCGCAGGCCCGCAAGGTACCGTCAGACATCGAGGCTGCCAGAAACCGCCACGGATGCTTCTGGCCTTGTACCGCTTGCCTGAACTCAAGAGTCTCCAAGCTACCCAAGGTCTTGGCTTCGACACTGGAGACACCATGAACGATTCTCGAAAGGTAATGATTGACTCTCCCTACTGCCTCGGGTGGAAGATTCTGGAAGACGCTGGCGAGATTGCCTCCATCTCGATCAAGAAGCGCCCCTGCATCGGGTTTCTGCATATTGGCGATTTCCTTGGGATTGAGATTGTAAACTTCAACCCGTGAAAGCGCGTCGTAGACGGGCCGGAAGACAGGGATCCCCGACGCTGCGACGAGGAAAAGGCGATCAGGGGTGGATGCGGGACGCAATTCGAAAGAGGCATCGATCACCGATCCCGATTTCGCCACGTAGAAATCCTCCGAGAGTGAGCCAGGATTCAGAATCCGGCACTCTTCATGTTGCACCTCAAATCCGCCCGATGGTTTGGCACCGACCCGGAAACTGAAATGTCCGACAGCCCCGGGAGGCAACTTGAAATCCAAACGTATCGAAAAGTGATTCGGATGTCCTCCGGATCTCCGCCTGACTTCCTTGATCGTCCCGCGGTCACGAAGAGCGTGATCGAGAGATGTCTTGAGCGACTCGGAGACAAAGCGAAGGCTGTCCAGGAAATTGCTCTTTCCAGATCCGTTCGGTCCCACGAGGAAAGCCAGACTCGGCAATCGTAGCTTGCACGCTGCGATACTCTTGTAATTCCGCAGGGTTACGGAGGTTAGAAAAGGCTCCTTCATGGGCAAGAGTAGCCTTCGTCAGGAATCCATCAAACATTTCCCGATTCCTTCGGCATGACTCTCCCCACCCTCAATTCCCATCCAGCAATCGCCCCAGCCCGCCGAGGACGCTGCCTTCGCCCTGGGCTTGCCCTCCGATCGACGGAGCGGCCTGGATGATCCGGTCGGCGAGGCGCGAGAAGGGCAGGCTCTGGAGCCAGACGTGGCCGTGGCCGCGCAAGGTCGCGAGGAAGAGACCCTCGCCGCCGAAGAACATCGACTTCAGGTTGCCGGCGCGCTCGATGTTGTATTCGATGCCGGGAGAGAACGCGACGAGGCAACCGGTGTCGACCCGCAGGGTCTCGCCCTTCAGCTCGCGCTCGATGATCGTGCCGCTGGCATGGACGAAGGCCTTGCCATCGCCCTTCAGTTTCTGGAGGATGAATCCCTCGCCACCGAAGAAGCCCGCGCCGAGCTTCTTGTTGAAGGCGATCGTCACCTGGGTGCCGTAGGCGGCGCAAAGGAAGGAATCCTTCTGACAGGTCACCTCGCCGCCGATGCGGGAGAGGTCGAGCGGCACGATCTTGCCCGGGAAAGGAGCCGCAAACGCGACGCGGCGTTTCCGTCCGCTGCCGGAGTTGGAGAAATGCGTCATGAAGAGCGACTCTCCGGTGAGGGCGCGTTTGCCGACAGCGAGGAGCTTGCCCATGATCCCTTCGTTCGGATTCGACCCGTCGCCCATCTTCGTGACGAAGGTGATGTCTTCCTCCATGTAGTTCATCGCGCCGGCTTCGGCGATGACGGTCTCTCCGGGATCGAGTTCGATCTCGACGATCTGCATGTCGTCGCCGAAGATCTCGAAGTCGATTTCATGCGATTTCATCCCCATCACCGGAGGCGGCCCGCCCGCGGGCATGGCCGGAGGGGTGGCGGAAGGGGCCGCGGCGAAAAGCGCCGGCATCACCTCGCCGGCGGGGGTCCAGTTGGCCATGCCGCTGCTCCAGACGCGGGTCCGGGGGGTGATGGTGCCGTTGCTGACGAGGATGGGCAAATCCGACTCGCTCGTCTGGAATTGCTCGTTGTTCGGGGTCGCGTAGTGCCAGGTTTTCATGGAGAACTGGCGGGATTCATATACCAGATCTATGCCCTCGCAAAGCGCGAAAACGAGGCAAATCCGACAGAGGCGGGATCGATCACTTCTCCTCGACCGAGGCCATCATCTCCGCCACGTCGGTGGTCGGAGCCTTGCAGGAGAAATCGCGGCAGACGTAGGCGGTCGCCTTTCCGCCGAGGCTCGCCTGCGTCGCCGTGTAGGGCGCGATCTTTGCAAGGGCCTCCGCGTTCTCCGGCGTTCGCAGTAGGATGACCTGGTTCGGCCGGAAGCCCTTCCGCAGCGCGGCGATCATCGCCTTCGTGTCGGCGGCCTCTTTTTCGCCGCTGATGACGATCTCGCGGGTGGGGCCGAAGACGAAATCGAGCCCGCAGAGCGTCTCGGGATAAGACGCGGGCTGCTCGATGACTTCGCCGGAGAAAGCGCGGATGAGGGCGTCGGTGCGGGTCGCGTAGGCGGTGTCGCCCGTCATCCGGTGGAGGCGGGCGAGATTGCCGATGCTGACGGCGTTGCCGCTCGGGATGGCGCCTCCGTAGAGTTTTTTCGCCCGGACGATGAGAGCCTCGGCATCGTCCGCGGTGGTGAAGTAGCCGCCCTCCGCCTCATCCCAGAAGAGCTCGTCGAGCGTGGCCTGGAGCTGCACGGACTTCTCAAAATACCGGACCTCGAAGGTCGTCCCGTAGAGATCGAGGAGACCGCGGATGAGAAAGGCGTAATCCTCGAGATGCGCCGTGAGACCGGCCTCGCCCTGGCGGTAACGCTTCAAGAGCCGCCCCTCTCCGGTGGCGAGAGTCGAGAGGACGAAGTCGGCCGCCTTCGTCGCGATCACCGCATCCGCCTCATCGCCGAGGACCTGGGCGGCGCGGGCGTAGGCGGAGATCATGAGTCCGTTCCAATCGGTGAGGATCTTGTCATCCTTCTGCGGATGGACGCGCTTCTCGCGATGCTCCCGGAGCTTCTGTCGCAGAGGCTCGATCCGGGCACGCTCTTCCTCCGTGAGATCGGCGCGGAGATGGGGGATGTTCGTCCCGTTCTTCGCGTGCGTTTTCTCCTCGAGGAAATTGCCCTCTTCCTGAAAGCGGTAGGTCGTCAGGAAAAGACCACCGTCGCCCGTGCCGAGCACGTCGAGGACCTCCGCGTTTCTCCAGGTGTAGAATTTGCCCTCCTCGCCCTCGCTGTCGGCGTCCTCGGCGGAATAGAAGCCGCCGGTGACGGAAGTCATGTCGCGCGTGACATAGGCGAGCACCTCCCGGGCATTCCGGGCGTGGGCCTCGTCGCCGGTCACC
>JALRFZ010000525.1 GCA_023253615.1 Verrucomicrobiales bacterium
AGGGCGAAGTGCCCGCTCCCTGG
This sequence comes from Verrucomicrobiales bacterium, assembly GCA_023253615.1. Classification (GTDB taxonomy): domain Bacteria; phylum Verrucomicrobiota; class Verrucomicrobiia; order Verrucomicrobiales; family DEV007; genus Arctic95D-9. Next base: position 24 of record JALRFZ010000525.1, read on the forward strand.
TTGTAGCGCTTGTGGGAGAAAAGACAGGCCGTGCCCCAGAGCAGCTTGATGCCGGTCTGCTTCTGCGCCTTTTCCAGCTCGTCGGCGACGGCGTCGAGGGCGTCGTTCGAGGCTTGGAGATCGTTCAGCTCCGGCGCGACATCGCGGTCGTGGAAGCAGTAGTAACCGATCCCGCATTTCTGCATGAACTCGAACATCGCCCAGACGCGGCGCTGCGCGTTTTCGACGGAGTCCGATCCGTCGTCCCAGGGACGCTCCGCGGTGGGGCCGCCGAAAGGATCGGAGAGGCCGTTGCGCATCGCGTGCCAGTAGGCCGCGGCGAAGCGGAGATGATCGCGCATCGACTTGCCACCGACCACTTCATCGGCATGGTAATGCTTGAAGGCGAGGGGATTGCGGGACTTCGGGCCCTCGAAAGGGATGACGGGGATACCGGGAAAGAATTCTTGGCTCATGGTGGGGACGAAGTGTCCCAAAGTTGGGGGCAAGTGCAAGTGGAAAGAGCCCCCCGGGATCCTCACCGGAAAAGCCGGCGGGCAACGCGAAGCACTGGCATGCCCTCCCTTCCGGCAGGGCCCGAACTCCTACTCATACTCATACTCAACCGAGCGTCTTGGATCGTCCGTTTTGAGTAAGAGTATGAGTATGAGGCAAGAGTATGAGAGGATGCCCGATCAAGAAACCAACCGCCAGGTCGCCTGTCGGAGCTGGGCCATGGGCGAGTCGGCGAGCTTCTCGTACCAAATACTGACAAACCGCCCATCCCCGAGCTCGATTGTGGAGGGATACCCGAGGTCACCTCCGATCCCGTCACCGGAGATTTCGACCGGCTCCGACCAGGTCGCGCCTTCGTCGCTGCTGAAACGGGCCTGATTCCCGAAGGGTTTGCGGCGGTGCCCGTAGGTCATGAGGAGTCGACCGTCGCTCAGCCGCACGAGATGCGAAGGCAGTCCCCAGACCCCGATCGGATGAGGGGTGGTCCAGGTCTTGCCACCGTCGGTCGATTCCGATTGCAGGGTCTCGCCCTTGTTTGCCTCGTTGTGATTCCGGATCTGCACGACGATCTTGCCGCTCGCACACTGCACCGCGTGGAGTTCGTGATAATCCTTCGCCGCATCGCCGTCGCGCGTCGGGATCTCCGCGAGCCATTCCCAGGTCCCGCCATCGTCCGGGGAGACGGAGACGCCGATGCGTTTTTCTTCCGTCCAGAGTTCCTTGCCCGCGTAGAGAAGGCGGCCGTCCGCGAGCTGGCACGGACCGTGGGGACTGTTCACGATCGTGTCGATCCGTCCCGAAAAGGAAAGCCCGCCGTCGGTGGAGCGGAAACACCAGCAGCCGAGTTCGCCCTCGCGCGTTTCCTCGTCGGCGATGCGATGATGCAGCGCGAGCCAGGCCGGATCCTTCGCCTTGCTGCCGCCCTCCGCCACCATCGGGGCGTAGGCGAGCGAGGTGAAGGTGGTGACGATGAGAATGCCGTTCGCCGTTTCCAGAACGCCCGCGTCGCGGTCGTCGATGGGTCCGTCGTGTATGGTGCGGGGAAAGGTCCAGCTCGCTCCGTCGTCGCGCGAGGTCATCATCTCGACCGTGCCGAAGGGGCAGACGTGGGCCTCGCGACGTCCCGACCAGACGACGATCAGCTCTCCCTTTTCGGTGCGTGTCAGGGTCGGCCAACCGTGGTAGTAGTTCGCCTGCGGCGAGATGATCTTTGTCTCGAGCACTTCGACCGCCGGTGCCGCGGCGCGGGCGCGGGTGGCGGGCAGGACGGCGGCCGCGGAAGCCGCGAGGGAGAGCCCGGCAAAACGTCGGCGCGAGAGGGAAGGGGAGTTTTCCATCCCGGGATGATGGCGGGGATGTCAGCGCGAGACCAGTCCGCGATCAAGTGGGGCACGGGTCACGAGACACGACTGAAGAGGGTGCGATGGACCGGGCAAGAGGGTGTGACATTCGCGAAGCGCCCGACCCGCTTGCGCGGCGTCTTCCGCGAGACGCCGGATTTCCGGCCCGGCGGGGTGGCGGTGAACTCCCCGGTCCGGACCCGTGTCGTATTCCGAAACGGGAAACCGCCACTGCTTTCGCTTGCCAGCCCCGCTCTCCTTTGCCAACCTGCTTCACTCAATCCCCATGAAAACCGAGACCCTCTGCCTACACGGCGGCCACAGCCCCGATGCCGTCACCCATTCCCGCGCCGTGCCGATTTATCGGACGAGTTCCTTCACCTTCGATTCGACCGAGCACGCCGCGAATCTCTTCGCCCTGAGGGAACTCGGCAACATCTACACCCGGCTCATGAACCCCACGACGGACGTCCTTGAGCGTCGCGTCGCGCTTCTGGAAGGGGCTCCCGAAATGGGCGGCCTCGCGCTTGCTTCGGGCACCTCGGCGGTGTTCTACGCGATCATCAATCTCGCCAGCGCCGGCGACAACATCATCTCGGCCCGCAATCTCTACGGGGGCACCTACACGCAGTTCAACGACATCCTGCCGGCGCTCGGGATCACCGTGAAGTTCGTCGATTCGCAGGATCCGCAGGCCTTCGCCGATGCCATCGACGACAAAACCCGCGCGCTCTTCTGTGAGTCGGTTTCGAATCCCGCCCTCGAGGTCACGGATCTCGAGGCGGTGGTGAAGGTGGCGCACGATCATGGTCTTCCGTTCATCGTCGACTCGACCTTCTCGACGCCGCACCTCACGAAGCCGATCGATCACGGGGCCGACATCGTCGTGCATTCGCTGACGAAGTGGATGGGCGGTCATGGCGCCGGTCTCGGCGGCATCGTCGTCGATTCCGGCAAGTTCAACTGGGCCGCGGGGAAACACCCGCTCTTCGACCAGCCCGACCACTCGTATCACGGCTTGCGCTGGGGACACGATCTCCCGGCGCCCCTCGCGCCGCTCGCCTACATCCTGCGCATGCGCACCGTGCCACTCCGCAATCTCGGAGCCTGCATCGCGCCGGACAACGCCTGGTTCCTCCTCCAGGGGATCGAGACCCTCACCCTGCGCATGGAGCGCCATTGTGAAAATTCCCTCGCCGTCGCGCGGCATCTCCAATCGCACGCCAAAGTCGAGTGGGTCCGCTTCCCCGGGCTCGAGACCGATTCGGAGTACGCCAAGAGCCAGCGTTACCTCAAGGGCAAGGGCGGCTCCATGGTCGTCTTCGAGATCAAGGGCGGAGCCGAAGCGGGGAAACGCTTCATCGAAAGCCTGAAGCTCTTTTCCCACCTCGCCAACGTCGGCGATGCGAAATCGCTAGCCATTCATCCCGCGACGACGACCCATTCGCAGCTTTCCCCCGAGGCCCAGGCGGCGGGCGGGATCACTCCCGGCCTCGTGCGCCTTTCCATCGGCATCGAGCACATCGACGACATCCTCTCCGATCTCGATCAGGCTCTCGCGGCATCGTGAGGGACCGGGACGGTCGATGAAGGTTTCAGTCGCGGACTTCTCTGCGACTGAAGTCGCAGCCACATTCCGAAGCCGTCCCTGATCAAGCCTGAGTTGAGGCTGGTCAGCGCGCGTGCCCTTCGGCATGATGCGGCCCCATGAACCGCTTCCTGCTTGTGTTTGTATCGGCCGTCTTTGTCACCGCAAACCCGGTCGAGGCGGAGTCGCCGGATTGGAGGCTCGTTTCAGTGGCGCCATGGCAGGCGCGTGACTCGCAGGCGGAGTATGCCTTCGCAGGGAAGCTCTGGGTCCTGGGCGGCTGGTTCCGCTCGGACGAGGCGCCGCCCCGCGATCTCTGGTCGTCGCCCGACGGGGTGACGTGGACGAAGGTCGCCGATCCGGTGCCGATCCTGCACACGGACCTGCCGATGAACGCGGTCTTCCGCGGAAGGATGTGGCATCTCGGCGGCTGGTACAACGGACGCCTGCCGGGACATTCGGCGAGCCGGCAGGTCTGGTCGTCGGAGGATGGCGTGCAATGGGACGAAGTGACGGCGGAGGCCCCGTGGCCGGCGCGTCTCGCGGGGGTGTCGCTCGTTTTCCAGGACCGGCTCTGGGTCCTGGGAGGCACGGAGAATTATTACTTCGGC
>JALRFZ010000550.1 GCA_023253615.1 Verrucomicrobiales bacterium
GGGTGGCGTGCGTGCCTCGGATCGCGTCGATCTCCGCACCTACATGCGCAACACCGAGATCGGCATGTCGACCTCGTTGCTTGATCGCAGGCAGGTCGGTGAATTCTCTTTCCGCGACATCCGGCTCTGCCAGGACACCCATCTTTGGCTCGTGCTCCTGCGGCGTGGCCTCGTTTCGCGCGGCATGGTCGAGACGCTCGTCCACTACCGGGTGCGCGAGGGGCAGATCAGCGGCTCCAAGGTGGCGATGGCGAAGCAGGTCTACGCCCTCTATCGCGAGATCGACGAGGTGGGGCTCGCGACACAGCTCTTCTCCTTTGCCTCCTACGCCTTCAACGGCTTCCGCAAACGGATGCAGACTCCGGTATGAACGGGCCGATGCGCATCCTCGTCACGGGCGCGAACGGCTTTGTCGGATCGCGATTGATCCGTGATCTGACCGATTCCGGTCACCTGGTCCGGGGCGTGGTGCGACGGGAGTTCGAGGGCTTCGACCCCGCGGTGCATGTGGTTTTGTCAGGGAACGCATCGCTCTCCTCTTTGCTCGAGCATGCCGATGCCTTGATCCACACCGCCGGCGTCGCCCACCGGCCCGGGGAGGCGCGCGAGGAATACTACGAGGTGAACCGCGACTGGACGAAGCGATTGGCGCAGGAAGTGGGCGCGTCACCGGTGCGGGTCATGATCCACCTCAGCAGCATCGCCGCACGCGAGGCCGCGGCGGGGGATTCGCGGCGGCCGCAGGATTACGGGCTCTCGAAGCTCGAGGCGGAACCCGCCGTGACCGCGCTCGCGGAATCGGGCAAGCTCGGGGTGAATTTGCGGCCTCCCTTGATCTACGGCCCCGGGGCTCCCGGCAATTGGGGGCGGCTCGTGCGGCTCGCCCGGCTGCCGCTGCCCTTGCCCTTCGCTTCCGTGAAAAACCGTCGCTCGTATCTCGCGCTCGATCATCTCATCGCCGGGATCGGGGCGATCCTGGAGAAAGCCGACCAGCCAGCCCTCAGCGGCACTTATGAGATCGCCGACCACGAAACTCCCGCGCTCCCGGAGGTGATCGCGGCGGTGCGGCGTGGGCTCTCGCGAAAGCCCGGTCTGCTGCCGTTCCCTGCAGGCTGGATCGAGGGTGGTCTCCGTCTCGCGCGACGCGAGGCCATGGCCGAGGGACTTTTCGGAGATCTTTTGGTGGATTCGCGGGCCTTTGCAGACACCTTCGCGTGGCACCCCGCCCGTCCCACGCTGGAGGCGATGGAACACGCCGTCGCCGCTCCTGCATGAGAAATTTCCTCGAAAGAACCGTCGCCCTGTTCGGCCTCATCGCCGCCTCGCCCTTTGTGGCCGTGGCCGTCATCCTGATCCGTCTCGATTCGCCGGGGGCCGCGATCTTCCGCCAGGAACGGGTTGGGCGGGAGCGGAAGCCGTTCATTTGCTGCAAATTGCGGACGATGGCGGCCGGAACCAAACAGGCGGGCACCCACGAAATCAGTGCCGCTTCCGTCACGGAAATCGGGAGATTTCTCCGTGCCACCAAGCTCGACGAGATCCCGCAGCTCTGGAACGTGGTGCGGGGCGAGATGGCCTTCGTGGGCCCGCGGCCCTGCCTGCCCTTGCAGACCGAGCTCATTCACGAGCGGGAGATCCGGGGCGTTTATACGATCACCCCGGGCATCACCGGGCTGGGGCAGGTGACGGGCATCGATATGTCCGATCCGGTCCGTC
>JALRFZ010000551.1 GCA_023253615.1 Verrucomicrobiales bacterium
AGGGCGAAGGTCCAGAAATACATGAGCGACTGCGAGGCGCGGTGACGGGTCGCCACGGCGTAGGCTCCCAGCAGGTTCGCGAGATTGCAGAAATGGAGCGGCAGCGATTCCGCCCACGAAAAACGACCGCCGAAAAGCCCGTAGCCGTTGCTCAGCACCCAGAAAACGAGGCATCCGCCGATGATCGCGGTCCGCACCCGCTTCGCTAACGGCTCATGGCCGCGCGTTTTCCGTGCCAGATGGATCGTGAGGAGCACCGCGACGAGACAGACCCCGAGGCAGATCGCGTGGAGGGCGGAGCCTTGGGTGAATTCCTTCATCGCCGGGGATCAATAGAGCTGGCCTTTCCGGTAGGCGGCGGGGGAAACGCCCCGGTGTTGTTTCAGCATGCGACTGAAGTAATAACGGTTCGGAAACCCACAGTTCTCAGCGACTTGCTCGATCGACTGATCGGTGTGCCGGAGGAGGTGGCAGGCCCGGTCGAGCCGGTAGCTGAGGAGCACGCTCATGGGCGCGAGGCGCACCTGCGAACGGAAGAGGTGGTTCAGATTCCGCACGCTCACTCCCGCGGCGCGGGCCGCGTCGTCGGCGTTGATCCGGCGGGCGAGATTCGCCTGGAGGAATTCCATCGCCTTGGTCACGCGCGGGTCGAGCTTCTGATCGGTCCAGGCGCGCGTCGGGAGTTTGCCGAGGGCGTGGATGACGAGGGAGGCCGATTCCCAGTTGTAGGGTTCGCCCTTCGCCGAGGCGAGGGAATCGAGGAATCCCTGCGCCACCGCATCGACCGGACTCGAATAGATCCCGGGCACCGAGAGCAAATCCGACCGGCCGAGGATGAAATGCACATACCACTTCGTGAAAGGCACCGGATTATGCGAGCTGAAGGCCGTCCGAGGCGGGATCAGGTAGAGATTGCCCGGCACCAGCTTGGTCTCCACGCCGTCGAATTTCACCACCGCCGATCCCTCCACCGGACAATAGAGCCGCCAGTAGGGATCGATCAGTTGTTGCAGGTTCCACCGCTGCAGACGGATCTTTCGCGTCGCGAGGATCTCCAAGGAAATGCCGGGCAGCATCACTTCGCGTTCGCCGTGCACCTCGTGCGGCGAGCCTTCCGGAACCAGGCTGAAAAAGGACTCTCGCTTGTTGCTCATTTGCGGCGTGTTGCGGAATGTGACAAATCCCGCTCCGCTTGTCGAGAGCGAATTGGAGCCATTCCAGCCGAGTCTGCCGGAATCGACACAGAAGAAACGGGAGCCGAAACGAATCCCTGCTCAACGCTGCGATCCGCCGAACAAAAAACGCCCCACGCCGCGGACAGCCCGGCCGAAGCCGCCCTCCGCCGGTTGCGCCACGGGATCGCCCGCGCCATTGACCGGCGAAGCGACGAGCATCCCGCCGCCACCGGTCGTGCCGCTGCGGGTGCCGGGGAGGCGCGCGGCGACGAAATTCGGACGAGTCTCGGCCGCCTTCATCACTTCCGTCCACACCGGCAGGGCGAGGGTGCTGCCGTAACCGCGCTCCATGATCTTCTTCGGGTGATCGAGGCCCACCCAAACGCCCGTGGTGAGCTTGTCGGTGTACCCGACAAACCACGCGTCGAGGTAGTCGTTCGTCGTGCCCGTCTTGCCGTAGGCCGGGGCCGCATAGCCGAGCTTGCGGGCCTCCGTCGCGGTCCCTTTGTCGAGCACATCCCCGAGGAGATCCGAGACAGTCCATGCCACCTTCGCGGGGAAGAGACGTTTCCCGGCATTCTCGTGTTCGTAGAGCACGGTCCCGTCGGACAGGGTGATTTTCGAGATGAGGAAAGGGGAAAGATTCACCCCACCGGTGGCAAAGGTCGAGTAAGCGCTCGTCAGCGTGACGGGTGTCGATTCAAAGGCTCCGAGGGCGATCACCGGCGACCTCGGGATGTCGCCAAACTTCAACTCGTAGGCCAGTCCACGGATGTAGGGGATTCCCGCGATCTGGCTCACCCGCACCGACATCGTGTTGCGCGAACTCACCAGCCCCACCGCGGCCGGCTGCATCCCGCGATAGGTGCCGTCGCTGTTCTGCGGCGACCAGTTGCCGATCTTCACGGGATCATCGCTCACCGGGGTGTTCGGCTGCAGGCCGCCCCGGTCGAAGGCGACCGCATACACGAAGGGCTTGAAGGTCGAGCCGACCTGGCGCCTCGCCTGGAAGGCGCGGTTGAAAGCGCTCTGACTGAAATCGCGACCGCCCACCAGCGCGACGATTCCTCCGGTCTGGTTGTCGAGACTCACGACGCAGCCCTGGAGATACTTGGTCGCCGTGCCGTCCTTGTGCGAGCTTCGCGGGGCGTGGGCATAACCGGGACGCTGTTCGATTGTCGTAAGATGGCGGTTCAGCTCGGATTGCGCCACCTTCTGTAGTTGCTCGTCGATCGTCGTGTGGATCCGCAGCCCGCCATTTTCAATGAGATGCGGGGCGAGGTAATCTTCCAGCAGATCAAAGACCGATTGGAGCGGATAGCTGCCCGTCGCCAGTCGCATCGCCGGGGGCCGCAGCGCGATCGTTTGTCCTTTTGCCGCGTCCGCTTCGGCTCGGGTCACGAGATCCGAGGCGACGAGACGATCCAGCACCTCGGCCTGGATGTCTTTCGAGTTTTCCATGCTGCGGAAGGGATTCAGGAGGCTCGGCCCGCGGATCACCCCGGCCAACATCGCGCCTTCGGCCAAAGTCAGGTCGGAGGCGGGTTTCATGAAATAGCCTTGGGCGGCCCGCTCGATCCCGTAGAGTCCGGAGCCGAAATAGACCCGGTTCATGTAGTAGGTGAGGATCTCCTCCTTCGAGTATTCGCGCTCCAGCCGGAACGCCAGGGCGGCCTCCATGATCTTGCGCTGCAGGCTCATCTCGCGCATCCCGTAGGTGTTGCGCGCGAGCTGCATCGTGATCGTCGAGGCCCCTTGGGCTTTTCCGCCCGACTTCACATTCGTCACCAGCGCACGCAGCACCCCGATCGGATCCACCCCGTGGTGGTCGTAGAAGCGGTTGTCCTCGCGGGCGAGGAGCGCCTTGATGAAATGGTCGGAGACCTGCGATGCCTTCACCGAGACCCGGTTCTCCCCGTGTCCCGCGACGTGTCCCATGAGAATGCCGTTCCGATCGTAAACGAGGGTGCGCTCGGGGATCTCCTTCACGAGGGCGAGGTCGAATTCCATCGCCCGTCGTCCATAGTGGACGACTCCGATCACCGCGACAAGGATCCCCAGAATCAGCCCGATCCGCATCAGCCGACCGAGTCGGCGGACCAGGGAAGGGCCCTTCTTGCGACGTCTTTTGGAGCGCGATTTTTCGCCAGGGAGGGCCGCTAGCGGCCCCTTCGAGGACGAATGGGAGGATGAGGAGGAAGATCTACGGCGTGCCATGGTAATTCTTAACAATACCGGATATTCTGGATTTTGCCAGCGGGAAGAGGGGCGATGGCGGATTGGAGAAATGGAGTGGGGGAGTGATGAATTGTGCCGAGAAGTGAATGGGGAAGGGGATTCGTTGGCCTCCGCGAATCTGCTGCAAGACCGCCGCACCACTCCACCACTCCACCACTCCACCACTCCACCACTCCACCACTCCACCACTCCACCACTCCACCACTCCACCGCCCCGCCGGGCGCGAAATCCCTTTGCCAACGCCGCACGCCGGGCGAGCGTTCGGCATGATCGAGCTTCTCCGTGAACCCGACACCGCCAGGATGGGCCTGCTCCGTTCGATCCTCGAGAGCCGTGGCATCCCGACGAGCATCCGGCACGAGCGCGAGTATGATGTCCTCGGCAGTTCCCGCTTCGATCTACCCAAATACTGGCCCGCTCTGGGGATTCTCCGGGAGGAAGATCACGCCACCGCCTTGGCGATTCTCGCGGAAGTGGCCACCATCGACGAAGCTCGTTCCGCCGAGGAGATTTCTTGTCCCGCCTGCGGCGAGAGCAATCCGGGGAATTTTGAGATCTGTTGGGATTGTGGGACGGGAATTTCCCCTGATTCGGAGGATCCAGATCCGCGGAAATGATCGAGGCGGGACCTCTTGGTCCCGCCCCTTCAAGCGAAGAAATCGCCGTCTGGTGGCGGTGTCGCCAGCAGAATCGGGAAGGGGATCACCAATGGGTGCGGATCCCGAGAAGCCAGGAACTGTTCTCGTAGTCGGAGGTGGTGCCGCCGAGACGTTCCTCCTGTGCCCATTCGTAGCCACCCTGGACGCGCAGTTTCGTTCCGCAGATCTCGTAATTGAGACCGACGAAGAAGGTGCTGAGTCCGTCGACTTCGGGACGAGAGGCGAACTGTTGGGGACGTCCGATGCGACCATCGCTGAGATAGGCGTAGCGGGTCACCTGGAAGCCATGGAAGTCGTCACCCGGCGAGAGACGACCATCCTGACGGTCGAGCCCCGCGGTGAAGTCCGTATTGAGGCCAAATCGGCCCCATTTGGATTCGTTGCCCAAGGCAAACACGTTTCCATAGGGTGAGCCTCCGAAGATCTCGGCCGTGCTCCGTTCTTGGTCGACATACTGATAGTCGAAGAAGAGGGTCGTGGACTCGTCCAGTTCGTGGTTCGCCCGGTAGGTGATGGAGGCACTCGCGTCTTCGGAGAAAGCCCAGGCGAAATCGTCCTCGAGCGCCGTGCTCCAGAGACCGATCTCATGGTTGGGGCCGAGTCCCGTAAACCCTACCGCCGCGCCCAAGAGCTTCTGTGAAAGTATGTTCTGCGTGAGGATGGAACGCTCATACGGGATGATCGTGTTCGACGAACACCGGTATTCACTCAGGATCAGCTGCTTCTGTTTCCCGACGGTGATGTGAAAATCATCCGACGGCACCCACTTGATGAAGAATTCGTCAAGGTTGTCGACAAAACGGTTCCCGTCGAAGTGCTGCGACGTGTCCAGATTGTAGATGTTCTGCAGGGTGAAATCATTCGCCAGCTTTGCGACGAAACCGGCGCGGAAGCGGCGATGATCCCAAAGCGCGTCATCACCGCCTCCCGGATACTCGTCCTCGGTGTCGATGAATCCGCCATGGTAGCGGCCGGTGAACCTCAGGCTCTTTAGAAACCCGTCTCCTTCATGGAGAGTGGTGTGACCGAAGAGATCGCAGAAGGTGGAAGGCTCGATCGGAGACTTGTCGTCGATGATGGCTTTGCCCGGGTCGCCGGCGAAGAGCGGAGCCCCGGCGACGGGAGCCGGGACCGCCATGCCAACGACCGATTTCTTGACGACCGATTTCTTGAATCGGCTTGAGGATAACATGCGGAACTGAGGAGTTGATTGTTCAACCCGTGGAACCCGCGCTGATGCGGGGACGGTGCGGTTAAGCGATCCTTGGCTCCTTGTGTCCGGTCACGGTGGATCTCCGACTGCGGGAGAGTGGGTTCCCGAGAGGGGAATGCAAGCGTTTTGTCACGATCTCTTGTTTCGTACCCGGGGAGCGGAATCCCCCACCATGGCTTTCGCAGGACCTCGGGGAGGTGATGTGGAAGTCCGGCCTTCAGGAATCCAGGGCGATTCAACTCCGTGCCGGGTTCATTTGTTCCGATGTATCTGGAATTTTTTGAATGTTGATTTGACAGATGTAGATTGAACGTATATACTCCACATGTTGCCATTCAGCGTCTGAACGGCGCGCGTCCACTCAACTTCTTCCCATGCCGCTTTCCATGTCCGCTCCCGAATCCTCCTCCTCCACCGATCCCGAAATCGCCGCCTGGCTCCAGGTGGTCGAGCGCAAGGTAAGCGCCCTCCGTTTTGGCTCCGTGCAGATCGTCGTCCACGAGGGGCGGGTGACGCAGATCGAGAGCACCGAAAAATTCCGCTTCCAATCCCGTCCCGGTGGCGACAGCGGATCAAAAGACCCCGAGTGAACCATTTCCCTGAGAGATCCCTTCTCCGTCAGACAACCAAACCCAATCCCAACATCATGAGCAAGACCCGACTGAATCCCGAATTCCGCGCGAAGATGAACGAGCTCATCCGCGGTTTCATCGAGCATTGTGAGATCTCCCGGACCCTGATCGGGCAGATCGAACGTTTTGTCCGGCACGACGGCCGGAAATATGGATTGCCCACGTTCACCGTCTACGGCCCGCCGGAGCCGGGCGTGGAGACCTCTTTCGTGAACCTGCTCGGGGTGAACTCCTCCGGGGAGGCCACGGCGGCGGAGACCACGCTGCAATTGATCGAACGCCTCGTCCTACAGCCGAACATCGCCGCAGGCCGCGTCCTGCGCATCCTCCCGGTGACGAATCCGGTGGCTCTGGAACTGGGCCAACCGGTCGAGGACGAGCCGCTCCTGTCCTCTCTGGAAATGGCGGTCGAAGACTTCCGGAATCTGCCGTCCGACGGTTTCGTCGAGATCCGTCTCGCCGATGTCACGAACATCAGCCTCGCCGTATCGGGGACCAGCGCGGTCATCGAAGCCGCGCGCGAGACGGAGGAAGCGATCCGCCGTCTTCAAAGTGAAACGAATCGCGATGGAATTCTCCTTCGTTCCGTGCGCATGCGCCATGAAGGTCGCTGGCACCTGACCCTTGAGATCCCGCGTCAATGGCCCTCATCCCTCGCGACCCATTGGGCGAGCCAGGTGCTCGTGGTCTTTTTCCGTGCCCACCTGCAAAATCTCCGCCTCACGAGCCACACGGCTTCCCGTTGGCTGAACTGAGCGTCCATCCTCATCCGCGTTTTGCGGCACTCCCTCCGGCGCCATGGAAAAGATTCTCATCGTCTCCGATCTCCACGGAAACGGGCCCGCCCTCGCCGCCGTGTTGGGGGCGGAGCCGGATGCCTCGCGGATCCTCTGCCTCGGAGATCTCGTGAATTATGGACCGGACCCGGGGGAGTGCCTGCGATGGGCGAAAACAGCCCTCGCCCCGGGGGATCTCGTCGTGGGGAATCACGACCTGCTCGCCCTGGGCATCGATCAGCAGGTGCCTCTCGGTTTTCCCGAAGTGCATCCCGACGTGCTCCATCATACGCGTGCCCGCCTCAGACCGGGCGACCGCGAGTTTCTCAAATCGCTGCCGTTCCTATCCGCGCTCGCGGTCGGTGGCCAAAGCTGGCAACTCGTCCACGCCCTGCCGTCCGATCCCGCCTGGGGCCTGCTGCACCCGGAGGCGAGACCCCAACGATGGATGCTGGAAGTCGCGCTCGCGGGATTCCCCGAGGTGCTTCTGTTAGGTCACAGCCATCGGCCCTTCATTCTCGAACGGGGAGGGGCGGTGATCGTCAATCCTGGAAGCGTCGGGCGCCCGAAGGATGGCGATCCGCGAGCCTCCTATGCGGTCTGGGAGGACGGTCATTTCACCCTGAAACGCGTCGAATACCGTGTCGAAGAGGCGGTGGCCGGCCTGGCAAGAGCCTTTCGCGGCGAGCTCCTCGATGAATTGGCCGGATTCCTGCAAAAGGGAGGAAAAGAGTACTTCGACGAAGATCTCGCGGCATGAGCTCTCATCACGACGACCCCTTGCCCGTATTCGAGCACGCCTTTGCCCGGGCCGCCGCCTCCCAGGGATTGGAGCGCCGGGTCATCGGGCGCGCCGGAAGCGATGAGATCACCTTCTGGACGCGTCCGGCCCGCCGTGGTCCCGGCACCACCATGTTTCTCTCTTCCGGCATCCATGGCGATGAGCCCTGCGGTCCGGGTGCGGTGCTCGAATTTCTCAAAGGTTCGCCGCTGCCCGATGACTGCGAATGGGTCATTGCGCCTCTTTTGAATCCCTCCGGACTCCGCGCCGGGACCCGCGAAAACGCCGACGGAATCGATTTGAACCGCGACTTCTTCCGGCAGCTGAGCGAGGAAGTCAACGCCGTGACCGCTTGGTGGTCGCGACAACGTCCCCGTTCCCTCGTCCATCTTTCCCTGCATGAAGACTGGGAAGCGGAGGGCTTTTACCTCTACGAAATCAATTCAGGCGAACGCGAATCACTCGCGCCGCGCATCGTGGAGCGAATCTCATCACAGTTCCCGATTCAATCCTATGGCCCCGTGGACAATCACGAGCTGAGCGGCCCTGGATTGATCATCCACGCGCCCGAACCCCATGATCATGAAGGCTGGCCCGAAGCGATCTGGCTCGCCAAGCATCATCCGGTGCTCTCGCTCACTTTTGAGGCTCCCGGCTCCTACGGTATCCGCCTCCGCCGCACCGGATTGATGGCCGCACTCGCGGCGACGGTGCGACGGGTCTCGGGTCCGCGGCACCGGCGGGCCGCCTGATCCATGGAATCCGACCTTCTCCACCTCGCCAGCGCCGCCCTCGACCCTGTCAAAGACACCACCGAACCCTCCTGGGTCGGGCCCGTCATCCTCCTCGTGCTGCTCTCCTTCGGCACCCTGGCAATTTCCGCGCTCTGTTCGATGACGGAGGCGACCCTCCTGAGTCTCAATCCGCTCTGGTTGAAATCCCGCGACGCCGGGGTGATGCCGACGGCGAAAGCGTGGCTCGATCTGAAGCAACGGATCGAGCGGCCCATCTCCGCGATCCTCGTGGCAAACACCCTCGCCAACACCGGTTTGCCAACCATCGCGGGCGCGATCTTCTTGAAGCTCTTCGGCGTGCAATGGCTCTGGGCCTTTTCGCTTTCCCTGACGGTCGCCGTGGTCATCTTCGGCGAGCTCGCACCGAAAATCATCGCGGTGAAGCGCGCTCCGGAACTCGCGCCGAAACTGCTCATGCCCTTGCGGCTCGTGATGCGGATCTTCGGTCCTGTGGCGGCGTTGGCACAACGTTTCAGCGATCGCTTCAGCTCCGGGGCGGAGAAAGACCGGGCCGAGTCGCCGATCATGGATATCATCACCCTGACCCAGGCGGCCAAGGCCGAAGATGCGATCCACGGCCGCGAAGAGATCATCATCATCCATGCCGCCACGCTCTCGGCGCGCCGCGTCTCGGCATCCATGACGCCGGCGGATTCGGTGAAGGTGTTCCACTCCGGTAAAAGTCTGCGAGGGAATCTCGCGTCCATGAACGGGTTCATTCCACGTGCCTGTCCCGTCAGCGACGATGGCACGCTCGACACCGTGAGGGGATTTGTTCGGATCCGCGAACTGCTCGCGGCCGAATGCCTC
>JALRFZ010000554.1 GCA_023253615.1 Verrucomicrobiales bacterium
GTTGCTTTCCGCGACCGAAGCTTCCCTGCATGCCGCGATCTCGCGTGCGAGGGAAGGGGAGTATCTCTCCGCGGTCTGCGGGGCGGTGGAGGAATACGTCGGGGCGCGGGGTTTCACCGTGGTGAAACAATTTGTCGGTCACGGCGTCGGCCGCAAGCTTCACGAGGAGCCGCAGGTGCCCAACTACTGGGATCCCGCCGAGATGGGGGCTAGGCGGTTCAAGAATCCACGTCTCCAAGCCGGAATGGTGCTGGCGATCGAACCGATGGTCAACGCCGGGACCGAGGAGGTGGTGATCCTCGATGATGCGTGGACCGTCGTCACGGCCGATCGGGCGCTTTCGGCCCATTTCGAGCACATGGTCCTGATCACCGACGGAGACCCGGAGATCCTCACGCCGCGCCCCCGCAGCTTCGAGGCCGGCTCCTGAGCAGGGCTGGAACGGTTGCGAACGAAGAAAAAAAACTTTTCAAAAATTGGAAGATTCAATCAAAGAGCGGTTGCGGGAGATGAAATTTGTAGTAAACATTCCCTCCCCGCGCCCAAAACCTGGCGCGACCTCCCGTTCTGGGGGTCCGGTTTACTGTGAGCCGGGCCGATTTCGGACCGCCTTCCCGGAGGGGAACGGACCAAATCCCACCTGAGAGAGGGTCCCCCTTTTGCCCATTTTTGTCCCATGAAAGTCAGGCCATCCGTGAAACGTCTTTGCAGTGAATGCCGCATCATCAAGCGGCAGGGAGTTCTCCGCGTCATCTGCACGAACCCCCGTCACAAGCAGCGCCAGGGCTGATCCTTTTCCAACCCCACCGAATTATGGCACGTCTACTCGGAGTCGAGATCCCCAACGAGAAGCGCATTGAAGCGTCGCTTCCCTACATTTTCGGAATCGGTCCGAAGACCGCGACCAAGATCCTCGAAGAGGCCGGGGTGGATCCCGATCTCCGCACGGGCGAGTTGAGTGAAGAGCAGATGGCGCGCATCGCCAATGCCATCACCAGCGGTGGAATCATGATCGAGGGCGATCTTCGCCGCGAACTCCAGGTCCACCTCAAGCGCCTGACTTCCATCAACTGCTACCGTGGCATCCGCCACCGCCGCAGCCTCCCCGTGCGCGGCCAGCGCACTTCCACCAACGCCCGCACCCGCAAGGGCAAGCGCAAGACCGTCGGTGTCATCCGCAAGTAATCACCACCTTTTCGAAAGATCGCGACCATGGCTGAAGATACCGCTGCCGAAGAAGGCATTGTGAGCGCCGGCGAGACCGCCGCCCCCGCCGAGACCGCCGCCCCGGCTCCGGCCGAGGCCCGCAAGGAGAAGGATCGTCCCCGCACCGCGGAGGACATCTTCCTCGAGATGGAGAGCGCCGAAGGCGTTGAGAAGCCAAAGATTCTCAAGGCCAAAGGCAGCAAGAACGTCCACTCGGGCGTGGTCCATGTCGCCTCGACGTTCAACAACACGATCGTTTCGGTCTGCGACCAGGTCGGTAACGTGATCGGTTGGTCCAGCTCCGGCAAGATGGGTTTCCGCGGTTCGCGCAAGAGCACCGCTTACGCCGCCCAGCTCGTCGCCCAGGATGCCTGCCGCCAGGCGATGGCCCACGGTCTGAAGCAGGCCGAAGTCCGCGTCAAGGGCCCCGGTGCCGGCCGCGAGTCTGCCGTCCGTGCCGTGCAGGGCCTCGGAATCGAGGTTTTGAAGATCAAAGACGTCACCCCGGTGCCGCACAACGGTTGCCGCCCGAAGAAGGCGCGCCGCGTCTGACGCGTTCCGCCTTTTCCACGACCCCTACCTTTATTGAGACATGGCCAGAGACACAGGTCCCACCGACAAGATCAGCCGCCGCTTCGGAGTGGCGTTGTTTGGTCCCTCCAAGGCGCTCGAGCGTCGCCCTTTTCCTCCCGGACAGCACGGTGCCCGCGGCGCCCGCAAGAAGCGCAGTGATTACGGTGTCGCCCTCAACGAGAAGCAGAAGCTGCGTCTCCAGTACGGACTGCTCGAGAAGCAGTTCCGCCGTTACTACGAGGAGGCGAACCGCCGCCGCGGCATCACCGGCGACATTCTCGTGCAACTCCTCGAGACCCGTCTCGACAATGTCTGCTACCGCCTTGGACTCGCCGCGACGCGCCGCGCCGCCCGCCAGTTCGTCGGTCACGGCCACATCAAGGTGAACGGACGCCGCGTTGACATCCCCTCCTATTGCGTGAAGCCGGGCGACATCATCAGTGTTGCCGAGGCCGGACGGTCGCAGCAGCTTGGCAACCGCGCCATCGACCAGACCCAGATCCGCCCCGTGATGGATTGGTTGAGCTTCGACCGCGAAAAGCTCACCGGCACGGTGAACCGCCTCCCCGAGGCTGAAGAGATCGACACGATGGTGAACGTCCAGCTCGTCGTCGAGCTTTACTCCCGCTGATCCGAGGCCTGTCCCAGCGGACCCGCAGAATGTGACCTTCGGCGCTCTCGAGCCAACCGAACGTCACATTTTTGCTGTCGGGGGACAAGCAACCGGCAGACGGCGTGGGATCTCCCGCGGAAAGTCGTCCTCTTCCCCTACCTATCCCCTTCATCCGACCATGAAAGCTCCCACCCTGATTCTCGCCGCCGCCATCGCCCTGCTTTGCCCTGTCGTTTCCCTCGCGCAGGAGGAGACGGTGGAGGCCAAGGCCCGCAAACTGATGGAGAACTACAAGGGGGCGCTCGTGGTCATCACGGCGAAAGGCCAGCTCAAGGCCAAGACTTCCGGTGATCCCCTGCCGGACCGTGAGCAACAGCGACGCACCCTCGGGGTGACGATCGGAGACGACGGTCTCGTCGTTGTATCGAACTCGGCGATCGATGCCGCGGTCGGCCTCTCCGGGCAGCAGGCCCAGATGAACGACAAGGTCGTGACCATCCAATCGGCGAGCACCGAGTTCACCGATGTGGAGATCAGCTACGGAGACACCACCCTGCTCCATGGCAAGGTGGTGCGTCAGGACGTGGAGGCCGATGTCGCCTTCATCCTCCCCGACCCGGCCGAGTCGAAGGCCTTGAACAAGACCTTCGACAAGGTCGATCTGTCGCAGTTCGCGGCCACGGCCGAGGCGGCCGACATGGTCGTGGGGCTTTCACGTTCCTCCGCCGTCTACGGCTACATGCCGACCTTGGTGATGGGGCGCATCACCGGTGTTTTCAAGGGCGAGCGGACTTTCTTCGTCACGGATGCCGGCACCGCCCAGGGCGTGCCCGTCTTCACGCTCGACGGGAAGCCGGTCGGGCTCACCGTCGTCCGCATCATCGAGGGGCAGCCTTCGGGGGTGCTCGGCACGCTCTCGGCCGGATCGATCCAGGTGATGGCGAATCTCGCCCGCGAAGCCGCCAAGGCTCCGTGAGACCCTCTCCGGTCGGCCCCCGTGAACGTCCTTCCCCCCCTCTTCCTCCGCGGCCATGATCTCCGCCTACGCGCGCCTCCTTGCCCTCGGCAGGGACCTCCAGCTTGTCAACGACTCGGCCGCCCTGCTCGGTTGGGACCAGGAGGTGCTCCTTCCTCCGCGCGGGATCACCTACCGGGCCGAACAGATGTCGTGGTTCAGCGGCTACGTGCATGAGCGGTTCACCTCCGCCGAGGTGGGGGAGTGGATCGCCGGCGCGGAATCCGAACTGGCCGCGGACGACCCCGTCGCGGCGGCGAATCTGCGCGAATGGCGTCACGAATACGATCGTGCCACCTGTCTGCCCACCAAGCTGGTACAGGAGCTTGCCGAAGCGAGGGTGCATTCGCAGGCGGCTTGGGCCGAGGCGAGAAAACGGTCCGATTTCGCCCATTTCGCCCCGCATCTGCGGAAGCTCGTCGATCTTTCCCGCGAGCATGCCGAGCGCTTGGGCTACTCCGACCAACTCTACGACGCCCTCATCGATCGTTTCGAGCGCGGCGCCACCGCACGTGGATTGACGGCCACCCTCGGCAGTCTGCGGACGGATCTCGTGCCGGTCGTCGAGGCGGCGACCGCCCGTCCGCCCTACGACCGGAGCCGGCTCCAGGGGTATTACCCGGTGGCGGCCCAGCAGGCCTTCAACCGCGAGGTGGCCGAGTCGATCGGTTTTGATTTCGAATCCGGACGCATCGATACCGCCGTGCATCCTTTCTGTTCCGGCATGGCGCCGCACGATACGAGGCTCACGACGCGCTATGACGAGTCCGATTTCCTGAGCTCGCTTTTCGGCGTCCTCCATGAGGCGGGGCACGGACTCTACGAGCAAGGTTTGCCCAAGGAATGGCGCGGACAACCGGTCGGGAATGCCGTCTCTCTCGGTGTCCACGAATCACAATCCCGGCTCTGGGAGAATCACGTGGGACGCAGCCCCGGTTTCTGGGAAAAGTGGCTGCCGCGCGCCGTCCACCATTTCCCGCATCTCGCCG
>JALRFZ010000577.1 GCA_023253615.1 Verrucomicrobiales bacterium
TTCGACTCGCGCGGAGCCGAGGGCTACCACGGCGGTGGGGTCTATCACGATCCCGTGCGCGGACACATCGCCGGAGCCGTCCTCGGCCGCCTCGCCGGACACGGGGTGGTGGATTTTGTCGTCTGCGCCGGAGCCCGCAACGTGCCGCTCGTGAGTTCGCTTTTGTCGCGATGTCAGGATCTCGATCTCCGCGTCTGGCATCATTTCGATGAACGTGCCGCCGCCTTTTTCGCCCTCGGTCTCTCCAAACGATCGGGCAATCCCGTCGCCGTCCTCACCACCTCCGGCACTGCCGTGGCCGAGTTGCTCCCCGCGGCGATCGAGGCGTATTACAGCGGGATTCCTCTCGTGTTCGTCACCGCCGATCGTCCCGCCAACTTCCGCGGCAGCGGCGCACCCCAGGCGATCGAGCAGGCGGGGATCTTCGGGCCTTATGCGATGGCCCTGGATCTGGAAACGGCGGACGATCTGGCTCCGCTCGAGGAATGGAAGCGCGATGCTCCCTTGCACCTCAATGTCTGTTTCGACGAACCCCGCGCCGAGGATCGACATGCGTCGTGGGGATTTGAATCGCGGTCCGTCCCAGTGAAAGTTGCTTCGACTTCAGTCGAAGGTCCTCTGTCACGGACTGCGACTGAAGTCGCAGCCACATTCTGCGAAGACCGCGCCGGACTCCTCGTCCTCCTCGGCGAACTCCCTCACTCCTGGCGCGGGGCAGTCACCCGTTTTCTCGTTTCGTTAGGGGCTCCCGTCTGGGCCGAGGCCACAAGCGGGCTCCGCGAAAGCCCCGCCCTCGCCGCCCTTCTCCGCTACGGCGAGCCCGTCCTGCCGCAAAAGGTCCTCCGCCTCGGTGGCGTGCCCAGCCTCCGCCTTTGGCGTGATCTCGAAGCCAACGCCACGATCCCGGTGCTCTCGATCTGCCCTCGGCCTTTCTCCGGTCTGGCGCGACCCTCGCAGCTTCTTGTTAGCAGCGACTTTCCCCACCTCGTCCTCCCGACCCAAGAGGGTCAAGTCGCCGAACCTACCCTCTTCGATGGAGCCGCCTTCGCCCGTTTCCCGCGCTCCGAGCCCGCGCTCGTCCACGCCCTCTCGCGCGAGATCCCGTCGCACGCCCTCGTTTACCTCGGCAACAGCCTGCCGATCCGCGAATGGAATTCCTTTGCCACCCTCGATCCGACGCACCCGCATGCCTTCGCCAGCCGTGGTGCGAACGGCATCGATGGTCAGGTCGCGACCTTCCTCGGTCTTTCCGAAAGTGAAGGCGAATCGTGGGGAATCTTCGGTGATCTCACCGCCCTCTACGATCTCAACGCCCCGGCCCTGCTCGAGCCACTCGCTCCGGCGAAACGTCGGATCGTGGTGATCAACAACGGCGGAGGCCGCATCTTTTCGCGACTACCTTCCATGGCCGGGATGGCGCCCGACGAAAAACAGGTGACCGAAAACCGTCATCAACTCCGCTTCGAGGCTTGGGCGGCGATGTGGGGCATGGATTACCGCCTCTGGCATGCGGGCGAGGCTTTCCCCGCCGATCTGCCCGACAGCGTCCTCATTGAAGCGATCCCTGATGAGACCGAGACCGAGGCCTTTTGGAAATGGGGGAAATGAGCACGACTCCCGCGATCTTCGCCCTCCACGGCAATCTCGGCACCCCTGCCGACTGGGACCTGCCGGGATGCCCTGACATTCACCCCAGCGATCTCTGGGATCACGTCGATCTCGATTTCAACGACTTCGCCGCGGCCCTCGCCGGACCTCTCGCTGCCGGATTCGAAAAGCCGATCCTCGCAGGCTATTCCCTCGGCGGACGGCTCGCCCTGCACGCCCTCGCCGCTTTTCCCGACCGTTGGTGCGGGGCCGTGATCGTCTCCGCCCATCCCGGGCTTTGTTGCGTCGAGGACCGTCTCGCCCGCCGCACCTCCGACGCGATCTGGGCGGAGCGGGCGCGCACGATGGAGTGGGGCGCCTTCCTCGATCAATGGAATGCCCAACCGCTCTTCGGCAAGGCCCCGCCCACTCTCCGCACACGGCAGTCGGCCCTCGAAGCTCGCCGCGAAGCGATTGCCAAGGCCTTTGAAACGTGGTCGCTCGGACGCCAGGAAGATCTCCGCAGCCGTCTCGGGCGTTTCGCCGGACCCGTCCTCTGGATCACCGGGGAAAACGATGCCCGCTTCACACGCCTCGGTGTGGAGATGGCGGCGGTGTTCCCGGATTTCCGTCACGTCGTCGTGCCCGGAGCCGGGCATCGGGTCTTGGAAGACGGGGCGGAAGTGGTGGGGAGGGAGGTTGTCGCGCTCGTCGAATTCATCCGTGGATCGTGAGCGCGCGTGGTGCCTTGCTTCCCGCCCCGTCATCCCCACAACTCCCGTTGACGTAAGCCCTCGGAGAGAACAGGCTCCCAAACACATGAATTGGATTTCCCGACACGACTTTGAAGACCTCCGCTACGAGACCTCGGAGGATGGCCAGATCGCCAAGATCACGATCAACCGGCCGGAGGTGCGCAATGCCTTCCGCCCCCAGACGGTGAAAGAAATGCTCGTCGCCTTCGACCTCGCCCACGAGGATCCGCAGGTCGGCGTGGTGATCCTGACGGGAGAGGGCGACCTCGCCTTCTGCTCGGGTGGCGACCAGAAGGTGCGGGGGCATGCCGGCTACGTCGGTGACGACGGGGTGCCGCGGCTGAACATCCTCGATGTGCAGAAGAAAATCCGCTCCCTGCCCAAACCGGTCATCGCGATGGGGGCGGGCTACGCGATCGGCGGCGGCCATGTCCTCCACGTGGTCTGCGACCTGACGATCGCGGCGGACAACGCGCGCTTCGGGCAAACGGGACCGAAAGTCGGCTCTTTCGACGGGGGGCTCGGCTCGAGCTACCTCGCCCGCATCGTGGGCCAGAAGAAGGCCCGCGAGATCTGGTATCTTTGCCGTCAGTATGACGCGCAGCAGGCGCTCGACATGGGGCTGGTGAACACGGTCGTCCCGCTCGCGCAGCTCGAGGAAGAGACGGTGAAATGGTGCCGCGAGATCCTCGAGCATTCGCCCCTCGCACTCCGCTGTCTCAAGACCGCCCTCAACGCTGACTGCGATGGTCAGATGGGTCTGCTCGACCTCGCCGGCAACGCGACCTTGCTCTATTACATGTCGGAGGAGGCGAAGGAAGGCAAGAACGCCTTCGTCGAGAAGCGGAAGCCCGACTTCTCCCGCTTCCCGCGCGTGCCTTAGGCGCGGCAAGCGGGAGAGTAAAAGGTAAAAAGTAAAAGGTAAAAAGTAGATGGCTGCGATGAACGCTTGTCGATGGGCGGATGCGGTCTGGAAAAGTTCCGCGCCGCTGGCGCGCTGCATAAACCTTTTACTTTTTACCTTTTACCTTTTACTTCCCCCACCGAAGTCGTGGACGTCTTCTCCCGCAAAACGCTTATGCCCATGATGCCTTGGATCCTGGCCGCCCGTCCCAAGACGCTGCCCGCGGCGATCGTGCCGGTGTGGGTCGGGTCGATGCCGGCGCTGGTGGACGGGGATCCTTTGTCGGGATCGTGGTTCCTTTTCTGGTGTACGCTGCTGAGTTGTCTTTGCATCCAGATCGCGACGAATCTTTTCAACGACGCGATCGACCACGTGAAGGGCGCGGACACGAAGAAACGCCTCGGCCCTCGCCGGGTCACCGCTTCGGGCATGCTGCGGCCGGGCACGGTCTTGATCGGAGCCTTGGTCTTTTGCGCGCTCGCCGCCCTCATCGCCCTGCCCATGGTGATGGAACGCGGGTGGCCGGTGGTGGCGATCGGCCTGGTCTCGCTCTTTTTCGCCTACGGCTATACCGGTGGACCGTTTCCGCTCGCTTATCGGGGGATGGGGGAACTGTTCGTGATTCTCTTCTTTGGATTCGTGGCGGTGTCGGGATCCTATCTTGTGCAGACGGGGGAGTGGGGTGGACGGGATGTCCTGACGCTCGGCCTGCAATGCGGACTGTATTCGAGCGTGTTGATCGCGGTCAACAACCTCCGCGATCTCGAGGAGGACCGGAGTTCGGGGAAACAAACCCTGGCGGTGCGCTTCGGCGAAGTCTTTGCCCGGGTGGAGATCCTGCTTTTTTGCGTGGTGCCGGTGGTGCTTTGGAATCTCCACGCTTCGGAGACGCTGGTGGGTCTGCTGGTGGGACTCGTGCCGGCGCCCATCGGCGTGATCATCGTCGCCTGCGTTTTCCGCCTGCGTCCGGGCACGGTCTACAACCGCATTCTGGCGCTGGGAGCGCTGCAATTGATTCTTTTCGCGGTTGCGGCGACGCTGCACGAGCTGCTGCCATGAGGCCGATCCACTACTGGCGCTACACGCTGCGCTCGGCGAAGGGACTCAATGCGGTGAGCGGACGCAGGGCGCACGAGGGGGCGCTGATCCGCTGCGGGAGGGGCTATGGCTGCGTCCATCCCTGGCCGGAGCTGGGCGACGCGCCGCTGGAGGATCAGTTGCGCGCCCTCGCGGCGGGGGAGACGAATTTTTCCCGGGTGGTGCATGGGGCGGTGGAATGCGCCCTCGTCGATGGCGATGCGAGGCGTTCGGGGGTCTCGCTTTTCCAATGGCCGGTGCCGGAGAGCCACTGGCTGGTGCGGGACGGGGATGATCCGGACTACGCGGTGACCGACGGATTCACCCTCGCCAAGATCAAAGGCACGCCGGATCTGGCGAAGGTGAGGGCGGCGATCGGGACGTGGGCGGGCGCGGGGCTGAGGGTGCGGCTCGATTTCAATGAATCGCTCGCGCCGGGGGGCTTTTTATCGTTCTGGCAGGGGCTCGCCGACCCGCTCCGGGACGCCATCGACGTGGTGGAGGATCCGGAGGCGTGGAGCGAGGAAGGCTGGATGGCGCTACGTGCGGCGGGGGTGCCGGTGGCGGTGGATCGCGTCCCGGAGCGGTTCCGTGAAGGCGATGTGATGGTCTACAAACCCGCCCTCCACGGCTATCAGGCTCTGCCCGGGGGGCGCTTTTATGTGACCTCCTACATGGACCACGCGATCGGCCAACTCTGGGCGGCGGTGGTGGCCTCGATGGCCTCGGGGCGGGGGGGGAATCCACGGCTGCTGCCCTGCGGTCTCCTGACGCACCGGTGTTTCGAGAACGACGTTTTTTTCGAGCGGCTCCGTTGTGATGGACCGCGTCTCGTGCCGCCGGGAGGGACAGGGCTGGGTTTTGACGATCTGCTGGACAAGCTGCCATGGAAACGACTGATCTGAGCTCTCCCGGCTACTGGGAATCGGAGTCGCTCGATCTGCGGCTCAATCCGAAACGCGGCATCGATGCCACCGGGCTTGGTGATTTTCTCGCGGGTGAAATCGGAATCCGCTCGGGTGTGGTGCTCGCGTCGTCGGGCTCGGGCGGGGTGGGGAAATTCGTCGTGTTGTCGAAGGCGGCGGTGCTGGCCTCGGCGCGGGCGGTGAACGCGTGTGGCGGACTGACCGGGGACGACATCTGGCTGGGGAATCTCCCGACCTTCCATGTCGGCGGCATCGGGATCCATGCGCGGGCTTATGCCAACGGAGCGAAGGTCGTGCCGATGCCTTGGGATGCCTGGACCCGGGACGGAGGGGCTTTTCTCGCAGCGATCGACGAGGCCCGGGCGACGCTGGCCTCGCTGACCCCGACGCATCTCTGGGATCTGGTCAAGGTCGGGGCGCGGGCTCCGGAATCGCTGCGGGGGGTGTTTCTCGGCGGCGGTCGCATCGATCCGCTGCTGGTGGCACGGGCGAACGACCTCGGCTGGCCGGTCTGGCCGACCTATGGAATGACGGAAACCGCCTCCCAGGTGGCGACTTCGTTCGAAGGCGATCCGGAGTGGCTGCCCCTGCTCCCCATCTGGGAAGCGCGTGCGGATGAGGAAGGGCGGCTCTGGCTGCGGGGCGGGGCGCTTTGCGAAGGCACGGTGACGGAAGCCGCCGGGCGATGGGTGTATCAGCCGTCGCGGGTCGCGGACGGGTGGATGGCGACGGGTGATGCCGCCGTGATCCGGGGGCGGGAATTGCGTTTTTCATCGCGGCTCGATGGCGCGGTGAAGGTCTCGGGTGAGCTCGTCTCTCTGCCGGCGCTGAACGACCGGCTCGCTTTGCTCGGGATCGCGGGCATGGTCGTGGCGGTGCCGGAAGACAGGCGCGGGAACGAGCTCGTGCTGGTCTGCGAGACTCGGGCGGAGGAAATGATGGCGCGTTTCAACGCGGGCCTGCCGCCCATCGAGCAGGTCGCGCGTGTCGTCGAGGCCGGGGTGTTGCCACGCACCGGAATCGGCAAGCCGGATCGCGCGGCGATCGAGGCCCTGGCCCGTGGCCGGCAGGGGTGATCCGTCGTTTTCGGGCACGTCGCGCGCGGGTCACGGCTTGCCGCCCAGCTCGACGATCCAGGCGACGAGCTCCCAGATCTCCTGTTCACCCAGCGAGGCGGCGTATCCGAGCATGGGGGTGCCGTTGAGTCCCGTGGCGATGGTGCGGTAGAGATCGCGCGGTGAATCGCCCGATTTGTGATGGGGCGAGGCGAGGACGGCGGGGCTGATGATCCCTCCCCATCCATCGACGAGGCCTTTGCCGGCGGGGCCGTCGCCCCGGCCATCGACTCCATGGCAGACGGCGCAAAGGGTCGCGTAGCGCGCTTTGCCGGTCTGCGCGTGGCGGGTCCGTTCGCCTTCATCGGCGAACCATGCGGGCACCTCGGGCATGGCCACCGGTTTGGCGGCGAGGGCGGGATCTTTCCAGCATTTCGAGAGGTTCTTCAAATAGACGATGAGGGCATCGACCTCCTCGTCGTGGAGTTGCGCGAAGATGGGCATCGCGGTGCCCGAGATGCCGCTGCGGATGGTGCGGCGCAGGTCGGCGTCGACCGGCAGGGTGCCGTAGGAAGTGGTGCGGAATTTGAAAAGGCCCGAGCGGAAATTCCGCGGCTTGGTCTCGAGCTCGGCGGCCCAGGGTCCGTTGCCGCGTCCGGTCGTGCCGTGGCATTCGACGCAGTGTTTCTGGTAGACGTAGCGCCCCTTCATGTAGAGATGGAGCTCGGCGCGCTTGGCTTCATCTCCGGAGGGAGCCTGCGCGGGCTCCTCCGCACCCGCGATGGCCGGAAAGGAGAGGGCGAGACACAGGGCTGCCGGGAAGGCCCGGCGCAGCCGGTGCCGGAGGCGGGGGCTCTGGAGATACTGGGGGAAACGGATCACGTAAACGGGGGTGGGAAAGCCTCGCCGCACCTGGCGCTCGTGCCGTGCGGATTTTGGTTTTTGGTGCGCCTGGATTGTTCCGGCAGTGGCGGTGGAGTCCGCGCCGGGCGACGCGGAGTGATCACGGAACGGAAAATCAGGCGGGGATCGCGAGTCGTTCCAAATGGTCGCGCACGATCCCTCGCTCGGCCTCGTGGAAGCGATGAAAGGGCGCGGCCATGAAGTCGTCGCAGACGCCGAGGAGGGAAAGCGAACATTTCAGCCCCTTGATGATGGCCGATCCGTGTTTGCCGACGCGGTAGATCGCTTCACTGAGGTCCATCACCTGCGAGCTGAGCTCGCGCGCCCGCGCGACGTCGCCGGCTTTCGCGGCTTCGTAGAGCGACACGTAGAGCGAGGGATGGAGGTTCGCCCCGCCATTGATCCCGCCGTGGCCGCCGAGGAGCACGGACTCCGCGAGCAATTCCTCGGGCCCCACCAGAAACGACCAATCGGGACGAGACTCCGCGGCCAGTCGTCGCATCCGCCGGAAGTAGACGAGATCCCCCGAGCTGTCCTTCAGCCCCACGATCTTTTCCTGATCGAGCGCCCAGGAGACCACCTCGCCGGAGAAGACCGTCTTGGTGAGCGCGGGCATGTTGTAGAGCATCAGGGGAAGAGGCAGTTCCGGGAGCAGTTGCTCGATGAATTCGCGCAGTTCCGGTTGACCCGCCGGGAAGTAGAAAGGCGCCGAAGTGACGACGGCATCGGCTCCGCAATCCGCGGCGTGATGGGCCAGCGCCGCCGATTCGACGAGCGAGGTGTCGGTGATGCCGACGAGCACCGGGATCCGGCCCCTGACAAAACGACAAGCGTGCTCGATCAGCTCGCGCCGGAGGCGGTAGCTGAGGCTCGGCGCCTCGCCGGTGGTGCCGAGCGCGAAGATACCGGCGACGCCACCGGTGACGAGGCGTTCGACGAGCCGTTCGAGACCCGCGACGTCGAGGGTGTCGCGGTCGCTGAGTGGCGTCACCATGGGGGGGATGATGCCGCAGTATCGGGGAGTTTTCACAAAAGAGGGGAGTGGAAGTGGGACGTTGATGAAGGTCGAAGTGCTTGCCTCAGGGATGGCTTTGAGGAGAGACAATCTCGGGATCGCCTTCGCGATGAAAGGCCTTGAAGTGGGAGAGGTTGAGAGTGTAAATCCTCGACGCTTTGATGTGACGGGCGGCGACGAGGTGCATGTAGTCAAAAACGGCTCCTCCCCGGACGCCTCTCCTTTCCGCTTCGCGCAATGCGGCGAGCTGACGACCGGGAGGGAGCGTTACGAGAGCGAGGCCGGGCAGATAGTCGTTCTCAAGGAGACTCATGGCGGTAGCGGGAGACATCCGGATCGATTGCCGGCCGCCGGTCAAGGTGGAGAATGTTTCGTTGATGCCGTGGGAGTAGAGCGCCAATTCCGCTCGATCGAGGAGGTCCGAGCAGGCCTCATGGTGAATCTCATCCGCATAGATGGCCGCCACGAGCACCGAGGTATCGATCAATGCCGTCATTTGGAGCGTGGCTTCCCGATTCCGGAAAGATAGTCCTCCCTGGCCTCGGCGACTGCCTCGACGGCGTCGAAGGAACCCGTCCCGACGACCACCCGGCGTTTGCCTTTTTTCTCGAGCCGGATCTCGGGCGGCACCTGGGTAAGCTCGATCCGGTCGCCGATGATTTCGGCTTGGAGCGATGTGCCGGGGACCAGATGAAGTTTTTCGCGGATGGCCTTCGGGATGATGATCCGTCCGGCGCGGTCCAGGGAGAGAATGGTCGTCATGGTTTTAAAAATGGCATTAAAAATGGCATTCTGCGACCCATTTCCGATCATGGGGCCGGCTCGACGGGGTCGAAGGTGGTGATTGCCTGGGTTTGGATCTTCGCCGGATCGATCACGACGTGTTTCACTTTCTTCCGGTTCCACGTGTAGGTCATGTGGACGAGGCCATCCTTGGTCTGGATCATCGCGGGGTACGAGAATTCGCCCTTCTCCTCCTTCTCGATGAAGGCGACCGCTTCCCAGGTGAGACCGTCCTGGCTGACGGCGAGATTGAGCACGTTGCGTTTCCCCCATCCGTCGGCCCGCTCGCCGCCGAGGTGGTTGTAGAGGAGGAGATGCCTGCCGTCCTTCAGGGTGAGGCCCTCGACGCCGGAATTGTTGTTCGGCAGGTTCGTCTCCTCGAGCTCGCTCCAGGTCTTGCCGCCGTCGGTGGAGCGGTTCGTGATGATCTTTTTGTTCTTCGAGCGGTAGAGCGTGCGCAGGCTGCCGTCGGCGAGAGTCAACACGGTCGGCTGGATGACCTGATAGGGTTGGGTCTCCGGTTCGTGGCGTTCCCACGAAGTGCCGAGTTCGGGACGGTCGAGGTTCTTGAGAATCTCGAAGTGGAAACGCCAGTCGCCCCCGTGCTCGGTCGAGGAGGGGCAAAGCAGCGTTCCGTCCGGCATCCGGATCGGTTTGCCGCGCACGGGTCCATCGATGCCCTCGGGCAAACGGCGGCGATCGCGGAAGGAGCGGCCGTCATCGTAGCTGACGACGACTTCGCCCCACCAGGTCTGGGGATCGGGACCGACCTTGAAGAAGAGGTAGGTCGCTCCATCGCCCGGTGCCTGCCAGAGCACGGGATTCCAGCAGGGATGGCGTTTGCCCTGATACTGGATGCCGTTGGCCCATTCGGCGGGCTTCGACCATT
This sequence comes from Verrucomicrobiales bacterium, assembly GCA_023253615.1. Lineage (GTDB taxonomy): Bacteria > Verrucomicrobiota > Verrucomicrobiia > Verrucomicrobiales > DEV007 > Arctic95D-9. Next base: position 9,895 of record JALRFZ010000577.1, read on the forward strand.
CGCCACCGTCGAAGTAGCTCGACCAGATCCCGACATCGGGATTCTTCTCCGCGGTGCCACCGAACCACGCGGCGACGAGTCCACGGTCGGTCTCGGCGAGGGTGGAGGCGTGGCACTGGGGGAAGGGGGCTTCGTTGTAGATGAACTCCTCCTTCACGAATCCGGGGAAGCGGGGTTCCCTCGCTTTGGCCGGTTCGCGGGCTTTCAGATCTTTGTCAGGGTATTGGATGCCATCTTTCTTCGGCAGGTAATAGATGCGGCCGTCCTCGGCGCCGAGGACCAGCTCGGGCTCGCCGTCGCCGTTGAAATCCGCCACGGTGGGACAGGTGTTGTGGCCGGAGACATCGCGCTCGGTGACGTTGCCGATCTGCTTGAGGACGATCCTGCCCTCGCGTTCGCCGACGTTGCGATACCAGACCGCGTTCTGCGAATTGACGAGCAGATCGAGCCTGCCATCGCCGTCCCAATCGACCTTGGCGAGCTGGGCGCGTCCGCTGCGTCCGCTGGAACGGCCGTTCAGGCTGAGGGGACGGAGGTCTTCATCGACGAAGATGCGCTCCGCCGATTTGCCACCCCGGCGGAGCACGAGATAGCCTTCCTGATCGAGGGCGACGATGTCGAGTTTCTTGTCTCCATCGTAATCGATCACCAGCGGCGTGGTGCGCCATTGGGTGAGGGTGTCGCTCGCGGGCGACTGCCACCACTGCCACTTCGGAGGATACTCCTGGATGCCCGTGTCGAAGGGCGCGGGCTCGACGCGCAGCGGATCGCCGGTGCCGCGGAGCAGACCGATGCGGCCGAGGATGGAATTGTAGACGATGTCGAGTTTGCCGTCGCCATCCCAGTCGCCGGCGGAGACGCTGGTGTAGCCCCACTTCGCTTCGCAGGGACCCTGCACGGAGCCGCCCGGACCGGCGAGCACCCGGAATGGTTTGCCTTCGGCGGTTTCGATGAGCACCGGCGCGTTCCATTTCGGCGTGCCGTTTTCGGCCATGCCCAGGTTCTCGAAGAAAGCGATGTTGCCGGCGGTGTTGCCGCAGAGGATGTCCTGGTCGCCGTCGCCGTCCCAGTCGATCACGAAGGGCGTGGAGAGCGCGCCGAACTTCAGCGTGTCAGCCTCCTGCTGGAAGTAGACGGGCTGGTGGAAGACGGGAAGGCCGGCGTGGACTTTCCCCGTGTGTTCGATCAGGGCGACACGGCCGTCCTCGTCGCCGGTGATGAGGTCAAGATCGCCATCACCGTCCCAGTCGATCGCGGTCGGCGTGATCATCTGCACGTGCATCACGAGCGGCGCGGCATCGGATCCGGAAAGTCGGCGACCGACGCCATAGACGGGCTTTTCCCGGGTGCCGGTGTTCTCGAAGTAGGTGAAGCCGTCGAGGAACTCGCCGCAGAGCAGGTCGAGATCGCCGTCGCCGTCGAAGTCCCCGAAGTTCGGCGAAGGCCAGCCGTAGACGTCGATCGGCGATCCGCCCGCCTCGATTTTGACGGGTTTGTCAGAGTATTTGCCGTCGACGTTTTCGATCAGGTAGACGTAGCCGTGGAGCGGACCGTTGCGCCAGCGCCCCTCGGAGTCGTAGGCCTGGTCCCAGACGTAGTCGCTCCAATCGCCGATGCCCACGATGAGGTCCTGGTCGCCGTCGCCCTCGTAATCGACGTAGCGCCACATCCGCGCCCGGGTGTTGCCGGGGTGGAACCTTCCGTTCTTGTAAACGGTCTCGGGCTTGTCGAAGCCCTTGGTCTTGAAGTCGACGTATTCCTGGTTCTCCTTGAGGATGCGCGGCTGCCCGTCGACGTAGCTGATCTGCACGTTGTGCCCGGTGGCGCCGAGACGGACGCCCGGCTTGAAGACGGGCATCTTCACCTTGGGATCCTGGGTCGGGTTTTCGAAGTAGTAGATGCCGTTGGAGGGTTTGTCAGGACAGGAGACGAGTAGATCCATGTCGCCGTCGCCGTCGTAGTCGAGCGGCAGGGGCCAGGCCCAGAGCCCGACACCGAGATCGACGGCGAGGCCGGGGTGGTTGTAGGAGAGCCGCTTCAGCTTCCAGTCGGTCTCCTCGCCGCGCGACGGGAGCGCGGCGAGCAGGGCGGCGAGGGCGAGGATGGGGGTGGTTTTCATGGAAAGGTTTTGGATGGGGGACTTGCGAAGGGAAAATTAGACGTTACTATGAACAGCATGGAAGGCGAAACTCTTGCCCAACGTCTCGGCATGACGGTGCCTTTCTCGCCTCTGTTGGAGAAGGCGGAGCGGCTGGGGTTCGACACGCCCGAAAAAATCGAGAATCTCGCGCGGGTGCGGGGCCTTCAATACTATTCGGAACCGCTCAGGAAGGTGAACGAAGAGACGGTCGGATATGTTGCGGGAGAGAGTCTTTCGAATGAAGAAATCGCCATATGTCTTCTTTCCATGGCTCTTCCCTATTCTCAGCAGCGGATCCGGATGGGCGGAGCCATGTTGGCGGCGTCGGGAAATGATCCGGCGTTGCTCGCTCGACTGGCGGTCGGGGAGCGTTGTGAGCGGGTGGTTCATTACATCGCGAGTCTTGGTTTCAAGGTCGAGCCGCAGAATCCGTTTTGGAACGAACTGCTTCGTTTGTTGCCGGAGTTTGAACCGCCTCGTCCCGATCTGTTGCCGCACATCACGCGTTTTGTGGCTATGACAGGTGTCACGCGGAATTGTCGTGAAACGGTGATGCAATGGATTCGACCGCGTTCGGCCAAGGTGGAATGATGAGCTGCCCCGACAACCCCTCGCTGATTCTTGCCACTCTTGACGAGGAATTGAATTCCCCGGTTTCGCTTGTCCTCTACGGTCGTGGGGCGATCTGCCTGGGCTTCGATGGGATTGCCAGCGCCCATCGGACGACCCGGGATGTGGATGCGATTCTGCGTATCGGTCAGATCGAGGCATTTGATTCCGATCAGGCATTCTGGTTTGCCGTCGAAAGAACGAATGTGCAACTCGAACCTTTGGGACTCTAGATCACCCATTTGTTCACTGAAGAACAAGTCTTCCTCCGCCCGGATTGGGCCGACCACATCGTGCCGGTCCTGCGCCCGTCGACCCGTCACCTGAAGCTCTTCCGTCCCCATACGATCGATCTCATCCTCACCAAGATGATGCGGGGCGATGATCCACAGGACATGGAAGACATCGACTTTCTCGTCCGGCACGACGGCATCACCCGGGATCAAATGGAGCCCGCCTTCGCCACTGTCCGCATGCCCGATGTGGTCGAGCTGCACGACGCTTTCGCGCGGGCTCTGCCGGTGGTGCGTGGGATTCCGGACCGTCATGCGGGTTGATGGGGGGGGAAGGTGCGATCACTCCGCCCACCACCGGTCCCCGGCGCCAGGGGTGGATTCGGTGAGGGTGAGATCGAGGCTGTTGCGGATGTGCCGGCGCATGGCTTCGCCCGCGGCGGCTCCATCGCCCGCTCGGACGGCGGCGGCGATGGCTTCGTGTTCGGCGAGGGTGGTCTCGAGGATATCGAGGCGGAAGGAGTGGCGGTCCGCCTGGAAGATGCGGGTGAGGATGTGCGAGTCGCCCACGACCTTGAGCATGCGCCGGTTGCCCGCGGCTTCGAGGAGGATCATGTGAAAGGCTAGGTCGAGGGCGTGGAAGGGCGCGGCGATGGACCGGGCGGCGGACATTTTTCCCGACCGTCGCACCTTCGCGACGAGGGCGGCGGAGGCGGCGAGGTTGGCCTCGAGCTCGGCCGACTGGCGCGGGGCGATCGAAGCGGCGGCCCGTTGCACGGCGAAACCTTCGAGGGCCTCGCGCAGTTCATAGAGCTCGACCGCTTCTTCACGGGTCAGGGTCCTGACGATCGCGCCAAGCTGTGGCACTAGTTCGACGAATCCCTCGCTGGCGAGTTGGCCCACGGCCTCGCGCACGGGCGTCGCGCTGACCCCGATCTCGCGGCCGATCGATCCGTAGGAGAGCCTCGAGCCGGGCGGCACGGAGCCGTCCAGCAACTTCTGGCGCAGATGGCGGTAAGCCCGCTGGGAATGATTGTCGGCCATCGTATGGAACTCTATAGAGGTCTATGCAATAGGCGCGGGACGGTGTTTGCGAAAGTGCGCGATCGCGGCAGGGGATTGTCCGGAGGGTGGCGGCCGGGGCCGGCAATTGACAAAGGGGCGGTGACGACCGAGTCGTGATGATGCTCCAGCCGCCCGATCCCGCCACTTTGCCTTGCGGCCCTCTCGAGGAGACCGCGGGGCTCGCTTATTTCCCCCGGATGACGGGAAAGATCCGGCTCCATGCCGCGGGCAGGCTCTGGGAGGATCTCCAGGCGAATCTGGGGAAGGGGATGGATGCGACCCTTCTCGAGTTTCTCCGGATCGACTACGAGGCACTGCGTGAACGGGTGCTGGAGGGTGGCGGCGACGAGGAGATTCTCTCGTGGTGCGAGGCGCAGGGGCGTCCGCTGAACGACACGGACAAGCGCCTTTGGAACTACTATGCCGCCAAGCTGGGGTGGAACGACCACATTTCCGAGATCCTCGCGAAGCGGAAGGAGGACGCGGGGCTCGGAGACCGGGACGACATCCGGACGATCGCCCATTACATCGATATCGACGAAGGACGCCGGGCCTGAGAAAGATCAACGATTTTCACCGACGTGGACCGGAACACACAGCTCGACCGCCTCGGGGATTCCGGTGAAATCTGGGATGTGATCGTGATCGGTGGCGGAGCGACGGGCCTGGCGACCGCGCTCGATGCGGCGACGCGGGGCTATCGTACCGTCTTGCTCGAGCAGGCGGATTTCGCGGAAGGAACCTCCTCGAAAAGTACGAAGCTCATCCATGGGGGCGTGCGTTATCTGCGCAACGGCGAGATCGGGTTGGTGCGCGAGTCGCTGCGGGAGCGGGGCCGGCTCTTGAAAAACGCGGCGGGTCTGGTGGAGCCGCTGCCTTTCGTGGTGCCGGCCTACCGGTGGTATGAGCGGTTTTTCCACGGCACGGGACTCACGATCTATGACGGCCTCGCGGGCGATCTGGGGATCGGCCGGACGGAGCATCCCGGAGCGGCGGAGACGAAGCGTCGCGTCCCGAATCTCCGGCGGAAGGGTTTGCACGGAGGCACGCTCTACTGGGACGCGCAGTTCGACGATGCGGCCCTGGCGCTGGCGATGGCCCGCACGGCGGTGGCACAGGGGGCGGTGGTTTTGAATCATGTCAGGGTGACGGGCCTCGTCAAGGAGCAGGGCCGCGTCGCCGGGGTGGAGGCGAAAACCCGTTTCAAGGGGAGGGAGCTGGCGCTCAGGAGCCGGGTGGTGGTGAACGCGACGGGGGTCTTCACCGACGAGATCCGGCGGCTCGATGAACCGGAGGCGGAGGAGTCGGTGCGACCGAGCCAGGGTATCCATCTCGTGCTCGACAAGCGGTTCCTGGGCGGCGGCACGGCGGTGATGATTCCGAAGACCGAGGATGGCCGCGTCCTTTTCCTGATCCCGTGGAAAGATCGTCTCCTCCTCGGCACGACGGACACGGAGGGAGTGGAGGTGGCGCTGCATCCGCGTCCGCTCGCCGAAGAGATCGATTATTTGATACGCCACGCGGGATGGTATCTGGATGAAAAGCCGACGCACGAC
>JALRFZ010000630.1 GCA_023253615.1 Verrucomicrobiales bacterium
CGGGCCTTTCTCTACCAGTGGATTACGGACTTGGCAACCGTCGGGACGTTCGGGGCGGGGAATCGAATCCGTCCAATCGAATCGCCTCCAACAGATTCAGGGAGGCCAGCAGATTGGACGGAAAAAAACGACCGACCTCCCTGAGCCGAGCCAGCGAGACAGATGGAGTCGATCCGCTGGAGCCCACCGTTCCTCGCAATCCCGCGCCTTGACCGCCGCCGCCGGATCCGCTAAGCAACCCGCATGTCGCCCTTCCGTCTCCTGCTCCTCCTCGCCGGGTTTTCCCCTTTCCTGACCGCTCGCGCCGCGGAGCCGGTTTTCCAATTCGAAACGGGCCCGCCCCCTTGGCGCGGGGAGCGCATCGCCCTCCCTCCCGGCTTCGCCCGCGACCTCGGCTGGACCGGCGTCGAGGAAATCCGTTTCGCTCCGGGCATGTTCGAGGCGGGGGCGCCGGACTTCTTTTCCTACATCCTGGTCTTCCACCTCGCGCCGGACAGTGATGTCTCGGAGGCAGGGCTGAAGCGCGAACTGCTCGTCTACTACCGTGGCCTCGCCGAGGCGGTGATGGCCGGCAAGGAAAAGTCGGTCGAGACGGAGGATTTTGCGATCACCCTGGCAAAAACCGACGGCACGACGCCCGGCGCTCCAGACGCCGCACCGAAGGCGGAGGGCTGGACCGGCACGCTCGATTGGTTCGAACCTTTCGCGACGGAGAAAACGCAGCGGCTCCATCTCGAAGTGCATGTCTGGAAAGAGGGCGATCATCCCGTGGTGCTCTCGTGCGTCTCGCCGGTCGATCCGGAGGGCGGGGTGGCCTGGCCGGCGCTCCGCGCGATCCGGAAGAGCTTCCGCTTCGCTCCCTGAACGCGTGCCGCTCATCCGCGAACGCGGCATTGCTCCCTCGCGGGCGCGGGGCATTTTTAGCGGATGAAACGTATCGGCTTGGCCGGGTTCATCGGACTCGTCGCGACCGCGGGGGCGGAGGAACCCACCCTGACTTTTGAAAAGGACGTGCGGCCTCTCCTGAAGGCGCACTGCACCCTCTGCCACGGCGAGGAGGCAAAGCCCAAGGGCGGCGTCGATCTGCGCCTTCGCCGCTTCATGGACGCGCCCACCGACAGCGGCGCGGCGCTGCTGGTGCCGGGCAATCCGGAGGCGAGCGAACTCGTCGCCATCATCGAGCGCGGCGAGATGCCGAAGAAGGGTCACCCGGTGCCCGCGGACCAGCTCGCCACGATCAAGAAATGGATCGCCCAAGGCGCGAAAACCGCGCGGCCCGAGCCCGAGACGCTCGGCAACGGACCGATCATCACGGAAGAGGAGCGCTCACATTGGTCTTTCCAGACGGTGAAACGTCCCGAAGTGCCGGAGGTGGAGGGAGCCCCGACGCCGGTCGATGCCTTCCTCGCTCAAGCGATGGCGAAGGAGGGGCTCGCCTTCGCCCCTGAGGCGGATCGGGCGACCTGGCTGCGCCGCGTGACCCTCGATCTGACCGGCCTGCTGCCGGCACCGGGGGATCTCGAATCCTTCCTCGCCGACACCTCGCCGCAGGCCCATGAAAAAGCCGTCGATCGTCTCCTCGCCTCCCCGGCCTACGGCGAACGCTGGGCGCGGCATTGGCTCGACGTGGCCGGATACGCGGATTCGAACGGCTACACCGCCGCCGACTCGGCCCGGCCGCAGGCCTGGCGCTATCGCGATTACGTGATCCGTTCCTTCAACGAAGACAAACCCTGGGACCAGTTCATCCGCGAGCAACTCGCCGGCGACGAGCTCGCCGGTGCGACCCACGGCGACTACCAGGCCGCGGTGAACGATCCGAAACGCCTCGAGCAGATCACCGCGACCGCCTTCCTCCGCATGGCTCCCGATGGCACCGGAGACCCGAACGATGACGCCAACCTCGCCC